>CBFDBV010000055.1:0-15388 GCA_965603135.1 uncultured bacterium | reverse complement strand
TGATGCCGGCGTCGAGGGCGGCGTTGATGGCTTCGATGGCTTTGTCGTCATCGCTGCCGCCCCACCACCAGCCGCCGATGGCCCACGTGCCGAGGATGACTGGGGTGACCTTCAGCTCCGAACTCCCAAGCTGCCTGAGTTGCATGTGATCCCTCCTGACCCTGTGTGACCGGGCCGTGCTGTTTCGCCGCGCGGCGCGCCAAACCTCTGCGGACGGCGCCTCACGGCTCCGCCGCTACTTGCTGCACCGCCACACGAGGTCGCCGTTGTCCCGTTCGGGCTTGCCATTCACTTCCCGGCCCAAGGGTAGCCCGCCATCGTCGTCCAGGTCCTTGCCGAAGCTATAGAGGATGAAGCCCTCACCCTCGCGCCGGTACTTCAGCCGCTCGCCGCTGAAGACATCCTCCGCGTAGCCCTGCTCCGAACTCTCGGCGAGTTCGTCGAGCGTCTGAGGGTATCCCCCGTGGTCGTCCTTGTGGACCTTCAGATCCAGGGCGACGATGCACAACGTTATCCGCGCCCGCGCCTCGTCGCGCTTGGGAACGGTACGGACCAGCGTGGGCAGCACCACTCTCGCCGGGCCAGCGATGGCAGGGATCATTTTGATCTCTGCGTCCAGTGCATTCCACTCGTTGTGCGACTGCCTGTAAGGCAAAGGCGCGAGCTCCAAGTACTCATTCATGTAGTAAACCAAGTGCGCTTTCGTGGATGCAACTGCCCAGCGGAGAGGCAGCGGCCGGGGAGGCCAGAGCACCTTCTTTTCTCGGCTCCCCCAGTTTACTTGTTCATAAGGAGCCTGTTCATGACCTATTCTGTCCAGCATCAGCAGGGACCACGCCCTCTCGGCCTCCAACGCACGCATCGACGACCGCACGAGGTCGATCTCCGCAAGTCTGGTGCTCAGTTGCGCGGAGACTACGCGCGAACAATGCTGCCCCTCAATGATGTGCTCAACCCCTCGCAGCGCAATTCGTTGTACGATAGTGCACACCAGCAGTGACATAAGGCTCGGACGCCCGGCAGCCGCGTGCTCGCCAAAATCCAGACAGACACCAACTGTGCTCAAGGCCTGCGCAATCTGTCCCCGCTCAGCGAGGAGACGAGCTTGCGCGGTCTGTACTCGCGCTGCGTTCCGCATAGCAAAGGCGCTGCCGAACCCATAGCCCAGCGTTTGTGCAGGGTCAAAGAACTGACACTTGGGCATAGCGGCTGCCTGCTGCAAGAGAGCGAGCGAGCGCTCGTTTTTCGCTATGACGGCGGCCAGCTTGGGCACATCGTAGATGTAACGGCCGGGGTGGTGCGGATCACTCTCCCCCGACAGGACCTTCTCGTCCTCATCGGTCAGATCGAAGGCGTCGAACGCCTGCTGGTAGACGAGCGCGGCGTTCTCTTCGTCAGGGGTGGGCGGGCCGAGTAGCTCTTCGAGCGTCGGAAACTCGTCGCCCCTGGCGTTCTGCTCCTTGACCCACTTCAGGCCCTTGTACAGCCGCCACCCGCCGTACCCGGAGACAACCAGCACACCCATCAGCAGCGCCAGTCCGATCACCCGTAGAGCCCGTACGCCCCTGTTGCTGGTCATCGCTCCCAAGCCCTCCCCGGGGCTACTCTGGCTGCGCGAAGGCCAATAGGTTGAATTCGGGGGACACCATACTCATTTCCCTGCCCGGTCTGCTAGTCTCATACGCCGCGCGCGTAGCTCCCAAACGCCCGTCCCCAATAGAGGATTCGGTGCCGCCTGGCCCGCTCCTGCCGCGCGCTACTCCGCCGGCAGGGGGCGCAGGCGCAGCACCAGCAACTCCCCGTCGCGGACCTGGTCGGCCCGCGGGAGCGCCACGTCGAAGTAGGACCCAACATCGAGGTGGCAGCCCGACAGCGCGTCCGCCCGGCCGCTGATGAGGTCCAGCACCACCTCGGCGGCGCGCTCGGGCTCGATGGCGTGCTCCAGGTGCTCGGCGAAGGTCGGCCGCCACCTCCGACCCTCGGGGCTGGAGGCGATGAACTCGGTCATGGCGCTGCGCACCAGCCCCGGGAAGAGCGCGAAGGCCCGGACGCCGTGCTCGGCGCACTCGCGTGCCAGGCCCTCGGTCAGCCGCACCACCCCGGCCTTGGAGGCGTCGTAGCCGGTGGTATACAGGTGCACCGGGCCCACGCCCGCGCCCACCAGGTTTACCACGTAGCCCCCGCCCGCCTTGATCATGTGGGGCACCACGAAGCGCGTGCACAGGAAGGTCCCGCACAGGTTCACGGTGGCGTCGCGCACCCAGCGCGCGGGGTCCACCTCCCACACCGGCCCCAGCGCGGTCAGGCTCCCGGCGTTGTTGACCAGTACGCCGGGCGGACCCAGCTCCGCGCGCACCTGCGCCACCATGTCCTGCACCGCGTCGGCGTCGGTGATGTCGGCGCTGATGGCGAGCACCGCGCCGGCGGACGCCCCGACCTGCCCGGCGGCGGCCTGCAGGCGGTCCTCGAGGATGTCCACCATGGCCACGCACGCGCCGGCTCGGGCGAGCGCTCTGGCGATCGCCAGCCCGATCCCCTGCGCGGCGCCGGTGACGATGGCAACGGCTTCAGATGTGTTCATGGTTGATTCCTCCATCAGGTCCCAACGGCTGCAGGCTGGGAAGCCTGCGCTCCCGGGAACTGCACTACTGCGCCCCGACAAGCCCCAGCAGGTTCCCCATCAGCGTGGTGTAGTGCTCGGCGAAGACGGTGGACGGGCTGTTTGACGCGTAGTGGCGGATGACCTCGCCCTCGCCGACCTGGCTCACAGTCAGCAGCGGATACACGCCCGCTATCTCGCCCTGCCGCGCGTAGACCACGCCATCGTACGGACACCTCTCGTGCTCGACCTCGATGAGCACCTCGGCATCCGTCGCCTGCACCGGATGCACCAGATAGCCGAAGGTGTTACCGCCCTCCTCAAAGGGGACCTCATGCCACTCGCCGACCTCGCCCAAGCCCTCGGTCAGCGGGTGCTCCTTGACCACGCGCCAGCGCGTCGCAAAGCCGCGCCGCTCGTAGTGGAACTCGATCCCCGACAGCGCCGCAAGCGCGAGCGTCGTCGGGCACCTCTCGCCAGCATCCTCCTCGCCCTCGCCCAGCGGGCCGGCCTCGGTGCTCAGCCTCCAGCCGGGCACGAACTCCAGCACCAACGTACCGCCAGCCCGTGCGTACTCGCCCAGCAGCCCCGGCCACTCGCGGGCCATCAGCGCTCTCGAGGCCAGCAGCAGCGGATAGCGCCCGGCCGCCTGCGCAGGCTCGAACTCGCCGGCCTGCAAGCTGCGCACCAGCTCCACCCGCGTCCACGGGCAGGCCTTCGGCAGGCTTGCGCCCAGGCCGCGCTCGCGGTTCAGCAGCGTGCCCAGGAACGGCCCCTCGCCCAGCACCGCCTGCCAGCGGCCCAGGTGCGACTCCGGGTCGCCGCGCTGCTGGCCCCAGTCCTCGCCCGCCGCCTGCCACTTGTGCAGCAGCTCGCCCATGCCCAGGTACGCCTCGTGGTCAATGCCCAGGCCGTAGACGCGGATGCCGTCGGCGAAGTCGTGCGCGATATCCATCTTCTGCACCGCGTCGCGCACGATGTGCTCGGTGGTCGGGTTTTGCTCGTCGGGCGTGAGCACGCCCCAGCCGCCCTTGTAGTACCAGATGTAGATGCCACAGATGACCGGGTGATCGCCGGCAATCTGCCGCACGCGCTTGAGCTCGTAGCGCATCACATCCCCGTACATATCGAAGCTCTTCGGATCGTAGCCGGGGATGTAGGCGTAGGGGTAGCTGCCCGCGCGGAAGTGATAGACCACCCCGTCCAGGTAGTCGCCGCGCGTCTCGAAGAGGTTTTCGCTCACGCCGTAGACCAGCGGCAGAAAGGCCAGGCGCGGGCAGATGGCCCGCCAGCGCCGCGCCATCTCCTCCAGCATCTCGGGGGTGAAGAAGCCCCAGTTGTAGTCAATATCGTCGCAGCCGAAGGCCACGAAGTTGGGATACTTGGCGGCGAGGCGGGCGAAGCGTTCGGCGCAGTCGTAGTAGTACTCCTGGCGCTGCTCCAGCGGCCAGCGGCCGATCTCCTGCTTGCCCGAGGGCGGGACCAGCGTCGCCCACACCTTCAGGCCGACCTCGGCCGCGACCTGGATGCTGCGCTCCAGGCGCTCGAAATGCTCCTGCTTCCAGATGTACCCCTGCGGATGCTGGTCCCAGGTGTTGAAGCCCTGCGCCTTGATGGCCTCCATGAAGGGCTTCAGGTTGTTGGGGTCCTTGCGGAACGAGTACCCTTGCGTGAACTCGAACTTCGAGACAGCATTGAGCAGGTGCTCGCGCATCCACGCTAGGCGTTCGGGCCCGCTGGTGGGCACCTCGTCGGCGCGCAGGGGCATCGCGAGAGCCAGCAGAGAGATGGCTATGCAGACCGGTCTCACAGGAGTCTCACCTCGCATCGGGCGTGCACGGCATTGGCGGGCTGGAAGCCCGCCCTACGCGATGAAGAGCGACCGCCCGGCGTAAGCTACGCCGGAACGACCCGGCCGCTTGTGCTGGTCCCGTAGCAGCCCTCGATGATGCGCTGGGCCTGCATTGCGTCGTGGCCGTCGAACTCGGGAGCGCGACCTTCGGCCAGCGCCCGCGCGAAATCGTCTATCAGCGGGAAATGCACGTTCGTGGGATGACAGGGCACGCGGAACTGCTCGGTCTCGGCCCCGCGATGCAGCGTCAGCGTCTCCCCATCGAAGGCCGTGGCGATCAGCCTCCCCTCGGTGCCCCAGATCTCCATCTCGTCGCTGCTCTCGCGCATGCCCCAGTAGGAGACGCAGTGCAGGTGCGCGCCGCAGGCCATCCGGCACAGCAGGCTCTCCGTGTCGGGGACTTCCATGTCATCGCGGCCCACGTGGTCCGCGAAGCCGCAGACCTCCGCCGGCTCGCCCAGCAGGTGGCAGATGACATCCAGGCGATGGCTGCCCACGTCCATCAGCGCACCGCCGCCAGCCCGCGATAGAACCGTGCGCCAGTGCTTAGGGTGGTCGGGCGGAAGGTCCACCCAGCCGCCGATGCTCACCCGCGCGAAGACCGGCGTGCCGATGGCCCCGTGCTCCAGCAGCTCCTTCATCTTGCGCGCCTTCGGATAGAAGCGCCGGTAGTAGGCGATGCTCAGGTGCACGCCAGCCCGCTCGCAGGCCTCGATCATCCGCCGGCCGTCGTCGACGCTCAGCGCCATCGGCTTCTCGCACAGCACATGCTTGCCCGCCTCGGCGGCGGCGATGGTCTCGTCGCGATGCCGGTGGACCGGGCTGGCCACGTAGATGGCGCCGATCTCCTCGTCGCCGAGGATGTCGGCCAGCTTGCAGTATGCGCGGCGGGCGCCGTGAGCCTCGCGCATCTCCTCGGCGCGCTCGGGGGTGTTGGAGAAGAACGCGATCAACTCGCTGTCGGGCTGCTCATTGATGGCGGGCGCGACGCGCTTGTTGGCGATGTCCCCGCAGCCGACGATCCCCCAGCCGATGCTCAACTCGCTCACTCCTTCAAGACGGCTCAGGTACGCCCGCTCCGGGGTAACCTTCCGTGCCCGGGAGGTAGGACCTGCCGCGGGAATGCAGGTAACGCGGCGCCGCTGACGAAGTGACAGCGGACTGCTGCGCAGGAGCGAGTGCGATGGACTCCGACGCCCTCTTCGTCACCTGGACGATGGACTGCGAGACGATCGCCCAGGAGTCCCCGACCGGCGGGCCGCTTGACTGGGAGTTGAGCGAGCGGGCCATGCGCGGGTACGTGGAGGCCCTCGCCGACCGCGGCCACCGGGCGACGCTCTTCCTCATCCCGCGTCTCGCCGAGGTCCAGGCCGAGCTGCTGGTCGAGCTGCGCGGGGCCGGGGCCGAGATGGGGATGCACATGCACCCGCAGACCGCCGACCTCGGCCACGACAAGTACCTGGGCGAGGTCTCAGCCCACGAGCAGCGGCGGATTCTGCGAGATGGCCGTGACCGCATCCAGGCGGCGGTCGGCGAGCCGCCGGTCAGCTTCCGCCCGGGCAACTTCTCCGCCAGCGATGACACCTTCGGCGTCCTGGTCGAGCTGGGCTTCACGCAGGGCAGCGTATCTCTGCCCGGGCGCGTGCTGCCGGACTTCGCGGCCGTTTGGGCCGGCGCGGAGCCCTTGGCCCACTGGGCCTCGCCGAGCGACCGCCTGCGCGCGGGCGAGCTTGACTTCCTCGAGCTTCCCTGCGCCGTCGAGCTCTGCGAGGTCGGCGGGCCTGGCGACAGGCCCGGGGATGTGCGCCACCTGCGCCTGGAGCGCGAGGGTTTCCTGGAGTGGGCGCCCGACCTCATCGAGCGCCATCTGGCGAGGCAGGTGGAGACGGCGTGGTGGCTGAAGTCGCTCGTGGTGATGACGCACAACACCAGGGACTACGGCGACTCTACGGAGCCCTGTCGCCGGAACCTGGAGGGCCTCGCCGACGCGATAGAGCGCGCAGCAGACCGGGCGGGACTGACGGTCAGCCCGGCGACGCTCGCCGAGATCGGCGCCTCAGCCAGATGATCCCTGCAAACGCGCCGCGAGGCTTGACACGGCGTTCGGACGGGGATAGTATGTCGGGCAACCAGTGGGACACACGCCTCGTCTCAGCATCACAGACCCAGGGCCACCGAGAGGGGTCGCGGACATGGGCAGCGCACCACGCATCGCAGCGTGGTCATTGCTCATAGCACTACTTGCAGCCGACTGCGCCCTGGCTTGCCAGAAAAGCGCCGCCCCTTGCGCCGGTCCCTGCGGTCCCATCGGCGTCGCAGCCCGACCGCCCACTTACGGGCCCCGCGTGACGCCGCCCCATCCCCTGCCCTGCAAGACCGGGCCCGGCCTCGTGCCCCCGGACCACTGGGCGTACGATGCGGCTACGATGCTCCAGGAGCGCGGGATCCTCATCGGCTATCCCAACGGGGCCTTCTACGGCGACTGCGCGCTGACCCGCTACGAGTTCGCCATGGCCATCTCGCGCCTGCTCGACAGGCTGACCGAAGCCCCGCCTGGCGCTGTCGGGGCGAAGGGTGAGCCCGGCCCCAAGGGCGAGCCAGGTGCCCCCGGGGCGAAGGGCGAGCCGGGCGACAAAGGAGAGCCGGGGGACTGCGAGTGTTCGGAAGAGCAGATAATGCAGATCATCCGCCGGCTCTGTCGAGAGTTCGAGAGGGAGCTGGCCGAGCTGGGCGCCCAGGTGGGCGACATCAGCGCGCAGGTCACTCTCGTGGACGAGCGCGTCTCCGAGATCGAGAGGCGCCGGCCGCGACCCATCATCACCGGCTACCTGGACTACCGCCTCGGCCTGTGCACCAAGCTCGACCTGGACCACGAGTTTGACGCCCTCATCGCCAAGATCGGCATCGAGGGCTACATGACCGACGAGGCGTACGGGAGGATAACGCTCAAGACCTCCGAGAGCCGCCAGCCTCTGGCTGCGCTGGGCATCGAGGTCGGCGAGGGGGCGCCGGTCGCAAGGCCACCGGGCCCGAATCCCGATCCTATGTTGGGATACCTGCCGGGCGACATCTACCTGGACGAGGCGTGGATGTCGTTCCCCGCCAGGTCGCCGTTCCGCGCCCAGTGGACGGTGGGCCGCCAGTTCCAGGCCTACGGCCTGGGCCTGATCGTCAACAACGAGCGCCTCGCCCAACAAGGCGTGCGCTGCCAGATAGAAGGCTTCCTCGACGACGACCTCTACCTGGACACCTTCTTCGGCGGGGCCAACTGGGACTTCCTGCCCAGCCAGTGGAGCCACAACAACGACGCCTACGGCTCGTTGTTCCTGCAGTACAAGCGCCCGCGCTGGTCGGTGGGCATACCCTGGCTCATCAACGGCTACTCCTACGACATCGAAGACGGGCCCAGTTACGATGAGGAGGCCATCGGCGTCAGCATCTGGTGGAACTACCACAAGGACAAGGACTTCTACTTCGAGTACGCAGCCCAGTCGGGGCACTGCAATCGCCGCCGGTACACTCGCGGAGGCAACACCCGCCCCGAGGCCAGCATGGCCAGCATGGAGCTGGTCAAGAGCGACAAGCTCTCCCTCTCCGGGGTTATGACGCACATCGAGGCGGAGTACGATATCATCTACTCCTCGCTGCACCCGTACTTCATAGGAACCTGCTGCTCGCGTCTCACGCCCGGCTTCCCGTGGGACCGCTGGATTCTCAGGCCCCTCTGCGTCACCAACCTGGAGATGTGGGGCTTGCAGGGGACGGCTCATCTGAACAACGACCGCTGGCCGCTGGATCTGTTCTACTACACTGTGGACGACCTCAGCGACTGGTGGGTGGACTCGCCGCTGGACGGGCTGCACTACGACACGCTCTACGGCGCGCGCCTGCGCCATCAGATCTCCGAGGGCGTGGAGGCCAGTCTGACATACGCCCACCAGGAGCCCACTGGCCGGTTCCCGGACACCAACCGCGACCTGTTACAGCTCCGCACGGTAGTCTCCTTCTGAGCAGCACCCACTTACCCTTGGCAGTCGTTAGCCGTAGTTGGCTGTCGTCTGCCGTCGTTGTCTGCCGTTTCCCCCTCAAGCTCCGTGCCTCCTGAACCGATACTCCTTACGCTAGGCCCCAGGCCCTCCAGGCGTTATCCCGCCTTGACGGGATGGGGCCGTAGCCAGTAATCGGCAACTCCTGCTTGTGCCCCGCATTTCCAGCGGAGCGCTTGCGCTGCGGTTGCCGACAACGCGGCGAGACCGGGGCTGCCCGGACCCGGTCTCGCCCGGAAACAGCAGCGACGACGCCCTAGGTCGGAGCTCCTGCTCCGACAGCAACCGCAACGGCGACGGCAACGACAACCACAGCGCCAACCGCACACCGTGGCGGCTCGCCGTTTGCCCATTGCCTATTGCCCATTGCCTGCCGCTTGGCACGTGAATTGCAACCTTTGCGGGCGAGCTGACTGAGAAAACGACAGGGAATGGGGCAACGGCGAACGCCAAACGGCTCCACTATCCGGCGCCGAGCCTCCAGCCTCCAGCATCTGGCCTCTGCCGTACGCTGCGTCCCACAGACCACCTGCAATGGAGAAGCAAGAGCTGCGCAAGGCCGCGATCGTGCTCGCCAGCCTCGACCGCGAGACGGCCGCCGCGATCTGCAGGCAGATGAGCGAGGCGGAGACAGAGATACTGCTCAGCGAGGTCGCCAACCTCCAGACGGTGGATCCCCAGGAGCAGCGGGAAGTGCTTTCTTCCTTCCGCGACCATCTGGGCGATACCACGGGGCTCGGGGGCCCAGGCCTGGCCGAGCACCTGATGACCTCCGTCCTGGGGCGCAAGACCCCACGCCTGCCCGACGCCAGGCGCCTCTCCGCACTAGAGCGCCTCCGCAGCCTCAATAAGCTGGACCCGCACTCGCTCTGCCGACTGCTCCAGGGAGAGACCCCTCAGATGGCCGCCCTGGTGCTCGGTCAACTCTCCGCCGAGAAGGCGGCCGAGGTGCTGATGGTCTGGCCGGAAGAGGAGCGCGCCGAGTTGGCTCTGCGTGTGGCGAAGCAGGGCCAGTTAGCGCCGGGCGCAGTGGATGCCATCGGAGAGGCGCTCGACAGCGATGCCTGGCTCCCGGGGGAACAGGGCGACGCGGACGCCGGCGTTGAGTTCCTGGCGAGACTTCTCGAAGATATGGACCGAGGCGCCGGCAAGAGCCTCCTGGAGGAACTCCGCACGCGCGATGAGGACCTCGCCAACATCGTGGGGGAGCGACTGTTCACCTTCGAGAACGTCACACAGCTCAGCGATAAGGACCTCCAGCGTCTGCTGCGCGAGGTAGAACACGACATTCTCGCCCGCGCTCTCAAGGGTATTGCCGACTCGGCAAAGGAGCATATCCTTGCCAACGTGTCCGCCCGCGGGCGGGAGATCCTCGAGCAGGAGATGGAGCTGCTCGGCCCTGTACTCGTGCGCGACGTCGAGGCCGCCCAAAAGGACGTAGTCAAGAAGGCGCTCGAACTCGAGGAGGCCGGCGAACTCACCCTGTCTGCCGAGGAGGAGGAGTACGTCGAGTAGCCGTACCGCTGACGGCGCGACTGCCGTTGCTTGTAGGTCAGAGTTCCTGCCCTGTCCGCCGTTTCATCCCCTGTAGTCCCGCGAAGCGGGACGAAGCGGCAAGCCTTGGCGAAGGCGGCGCGCCTCGTCTGCCAGGCTGTTGGCCTTCGTCGTGGCCGTTGCTGTAGTCGCTGTCTTGGCTGTCGTTGCTTTCGTTGCCGCCGTTCGCCGTTTCTCGCCTCTCGCCTCCAGAAGGAGGTGCGTTTGTCCTGGACACGCGCGTGACAGAGCCTCAACCTGACAGCCCGGCCGAGACCACCGGAGAAAGCGCCCCCCCCGGGGAGGCCGCCGACGAACAGTCACACACCCCCACCGCCGCCGCCCAGCACTCTTCGGCCCCTACGCCTGCGGGGGAGAAGGCTCCCGACGTACCCAAGCCTTACGACTTCCGCGCCGGCAACGAGCTGTCGCGGGACAGCCTCCTTCAACTGCGAATTCGTTGTCAGCGCCTATGCAAGGTGCTCGGTCCCGTCGCCAGCGCTTATCTGGACACCGCCGCCGATACGGAGATGGAGATGCTGGAGGCGACCAGCTTCGAGCAGTGCCTTCAGAATCTGCCTGACTCGGCGGCGGTCGCGTTCATAGAAGTTGCCGGGCACCTCTCGGAGATAGCCTGGGAGGTGGACGGGAACCTGGTCGGCGGGATCGTCGGGAGAATGTTGGGCGGCCCCGCCCTCCACCTCGATCGGCCACCCACCGCTCTGGAGGCGGCCTTACTGGGGCGCTTCATTGAGGAGATGGTGGACGTCTGGGCGGCGACCTGGGAGGGGCTGGCGCAGCGAGAGCCCACGGTCAGGGAGGTGGTGGTAGACCTGGCCCAGTTGCAGACCATGGTGCGTGACGAGGAGGTGGCCTGGCTGGCGATTCGCACTCGGGTCGGGGACGAGGAAGGCACTATGAACGTCTACCTGCC
This sequence comes from uncultured bacterium, assembly GCA_965603135.1. GTDB lineage: Bacteria > Armatimonadota > Zipacnadia > Zipacnadales > UBA5352 > CBFDBV01. The sequence goes on along the minus strand of CBFDBV010000055.1, from coordinate 4,424 downwards.
GCTCAGCACAATCCAGCGCCTGCTGGAGGCAGAGGAGAGCAGCGTCCAAGCAACGGCCGCCCCCTCCCCGCTCGTGCTCACCGACCCGGTCGGTCAGGTCAAAGTGCCTGTGAGCCTGGTGGTGCATCAGAGCACCATCTCGCTGAGGGAGGCGATGCGCCTTCGCCCGGGCGACGTCATTCCGCTCAGGAAGCCCTTGGATGCCCCTCTGACCGTAGCCGTGCGTGGTCGCGCGAAGTTCCTGGCCCAGGCCGGGGTGCGGCAGGGGTACCTGGCTGCCAGGCTGCTGGCGCCCTCTGACGACTTCGCCCCTTAACCCCAACCATTCGCGTAGGTCGGGCTTCCAGCCCGACAACACTGCAATGCCCGCCGTACTTGGTACACTTATTGCGGAACTCCCTGCCAGCAGCGCAATCTGACCATCGGCCAAGCGGTCCCTGAGGAGGGCAGGACAATGTCAGCGCGAGTTCTGTTGCTTGAGCGCGACGAGCAGTTGCGCACCGACTACCGAAACGCCCTTGAGGAGGATGGCTACCAGGTCAGGACGGTGACCGACGCCGAGGGCGCGCTCGCGGTCATAGGCGAGGATTGGCCGGATGTGGCAGTGTTGAACTTGACCATCCCCGGCATAGATGGCATGGAGCTGCTCTGGGAGATAGCGAAGCTCGACCGGCCCGTGCCGCTGATTATGAGCGCGCTGCCTGCGACCCGGACCGAGGAGGTGGTGGCCTGGGTGGCCGAGGGCTTCGCCAGGACGACCCCGGACTTCCCGCGCCTCAAGGAGCGCATCTCTCGGGTCCTCACCCGAGAGTCCCAGCCCATCCCGCCGGCGGTGGCGTAACGACGGCCAACGCGCAAAGGGGAATGACAGAGCGGCAGTGATGCCCTCAAGTCCGCGCCCGGCCCGCCGATATACACTCACCGGGCGGGGAGCCGGCCAGCGGACAGCGGCGAGCCCACTTGCTGTGATCGGTGTTGCAGCTTCCGTCGCTGCCGTTGGCGGTGGTTGCCAGTCGTTCGCCGCCTTTCGCTGCCGTAACAGGGGGCTCGTCGAAGTGCTCGACTTGCACACCGTTGTTGCGACCACGTTGCACCAGGTCCCCACCGTCAACTCTCAATTGATCGTCCGCAGCGAACTGTTGCAGCTTCCCTACCTCGACCTGTGCGCGAGAATCACAGAGGAGGCGGAGGAGAACCCGGCGCTGGAGGTCGAGCTGGACCCGCTGCCCCTCGAGCACGCGGGCCTGGCGGGCGAGTGGCAAGAGGAACCCGCCCACGCCGGTGCCGGCGCTGAGGAGCGCTCGAGCTGGGGCGATCCAGCCTCACGCGCCCCTGCCGAGCACACGCTCAGGGACGATCTGCGCTGGCGCGTGGGCTGTCTCACGGATGCCCAGGAGCGCCGCATTGCCGAGTACCTCATCGAGAGCATTGATGAGCGGGGCTATGTGACCACGACCGTCTTCGACGCGGCCCTCGAGCTGGACGTGTCCGAGCGGGAGGTCGAGGCAGCGCTGGAGCGTCTCCAGAGCCTGGGGCCCCCGGGCGTCGGCGCGCGCGACCTGCGCGAGTGCTTGCTGCTGCAGTTGGCGACCTTCGCCCGCGAGCCGGCGCACGTGCGGGAGGTCATCGCGCACTGCGCTCAGGCGGTCGAGCGCGGCGGCTGGGCGCGCCTCTCACGCACCCTGGGGCTCGACGAACAGGAGTTGGCGCAGGCCCTGGAGTTCATACGCGAGAGTCTCCATCCCTACCCGGGCGAGCAGTTCCGCCCCCCCTGGCAGCACCTCCTCCCCCGCGATGCAAAGGCGCCCCGCGCTCTGCCCGAGGCCGCAGTGTTCTCGCACAACGGCCAGTTCACGATCGAGTTGGCCGCCTCGCGCCATATCAGAGTGCGGCTGAGCGAGGCTTATCGCCGCCTGGACGAGAGCATGCGCTCGCTCAACACTCGCGCCAGCGACGAGGCGACCACGCGCGCGCGCGCCCAGGTGCGCGCCGCCCGCCAGTTGATGTGGTCTCTCGACCAGCGCAACCGAAGCGTCTACAGGATCACCCAGGCAATCGTCGAGGTCCAGGCCCACTACCTGCGCGAAGGTCCTCTGGCCCTCAAGCCGCTGACCCACAAGCAGATAGCGGCGACGGTCGGCCTGCACGAATCGACCGTCTCCCGCGCGGTCGCCGGCAAGCTGCTTATGCTGCCCTCGGGGAGCCTCGTGCCCTACTCACGGTTCTTCGAGAGTGCGCTTCCCGCCAAGACGGTCATCAAGAACCTCATTCGCGCCGAGCTACCGGGGGCGCCCCTGACCGATGAACGCCTTCAGAACCTGCTCACCGAGCAAGGCTTCGAGCTGGCCCGGCGCACCGTCACCAAGTACCGACTCGCCCTCGGCATACCCTCCTCCCAACGGCGGAGGCTGGAGGCTGGACGCTCGAAGCTGGTCAACAGAGCGCCAACGCTCTAGAAGCCGTTTCAGAACCTACGGTGGGGCAGGCTTCCAGGTCTACCCGCCATAGCCTTGGCGACGGCGGGCCTGCCAATGCCGTCTCGGGGGGCTCAACCGCTTCTGGCCTCGGGCCGGCGCCGTACCCCCTCCCCGGGATTGACGGTACGTGGTTTCCAGCCTCCAGCTTCCAGCCTCCAGCCTCCGCCGTACGGCACGCGTATTGCATAGGCTGGGGTAGGCTCTGCCACGAGCAGGCAGCCAACCGAGGAGATGGCGGCTATGTCGCAGAGGCTGGTCACGGACGTAACGACTCTCGCGCTGGAGAGGGCCCTCGATGGCGCGGCCCTCCAGCAGAGGCTGATAGCCAGCAACCTCGCGAACCTGGAGACGCCCGGGTTCATCGGCAGGCACGCCAGGTTCCAGGACAGCCTCCGGGCGGCGCTCGTCGCCGAGCGCTCCGCCTTCGCGAAGCGCACGACGCACAAGCGCAGTCGCCGGACGCTTGCCAACGCGGCGCCCCGGCTCCCAGCGCTTCGCCCTTCGCCAGGGCTTCCCCCTTCGCCAAGGCTTCGGGGGACAAGTCGGGCGACAAGTCGTCGGACCGGGCAGTCTCCTCTCGAGGCCGTGCGGCCCTCTGTTGCAGCCTCCCCCGCGCCGCCCACGCAGCCGAACGGGAACAACGTGAACATCGAGGCGGAAATGACGGCTCTGAGCGAGAGCGTCTTGCAGTACGAAGTGCTCACCCGGCTGCTGAACAAGAAGCTGCGGATGGTCGGGGTTGCGATAGGTGACGGCAAGTGAGGCTGATGCCGCCCCAGCGCCCCCTCCCAAACGCGTAGGGCGGGCTTCCAGCCCGCCAATGCCGTTGCTGTCGTGGGGCAGGCTTCCAGCCTGCCGGCGGGCTGGAAGCCCGCCCCACAGAGAAAGGCCGGGGGTAAGGCTGCCGTTCGCCTGGGAGGTCAGCAATGAGCATATTCACCGGTATGAGAATCAGCGCCTCGGCCCTCAGGGCCGAGCGCACCAGGATGGACGTCATCACCGAGAACATCGCCAACGTGGAGACCACGCGCACCCCCGAGGGTGGCGCCTATCGCCGCCAGCAGGTTGTGCTGAGCACGTGGTCCCGCCGCGTGGGCAGTCCGCTCGGCACAAGGGGCCGCGCTTATGCGGGCGTGCGCGTGGCTGCGGTCGAGCCGGCTCCGGGCGAGCTGCCGCGCGTGCACAATCCCAGCCATCCTGACGCCGACGAGGACGGATACGTGCAGATGCCCAACGTGGACCTGCCCACGGAGATGGCTGACATGATCGTGGCGGCCCGCGCCTACGAGGCCAACGCCGCGGCCTTCCGCGCCGGTCGCGATATGATCCGCCACTCCCTGAGCATTCTGGCGTAGTCTCGGACATCGGATCTCGGACATCGGACCTCCGACTAACAACACAACCTGCGCCGTAGTCCGAGGTCCGATGTCCGAGGTCCGAAAGGGAGCGAGAGCCAAATGAGAATGCAGCCCACTGATACTGCCGTCGTTCAACTCCAGCCCGTGAGACTGCCCGCGTCCGAGGCCGGGGGAGCAATAACGCCCGCCGCCATCGCCGCAGGCCCGCCGCAGGCGGAAGCGCGAGGCGGCAGCTTCGCCGACCTGCTCGGGGAGGCCCTGCACACGGTCAACAGCCTCCAGCAGGACGCCGACCTGGCGGCCGAGCGCGTCGCCACCGGTGACGCCGAGCACCTCCACGAGGCCATCATCGCCATGGAGAAGGCCGACCTCGCCCTGCGCATCACTGTGCAGGTGACGCAGAGGGCCATCGAGGCCTACAAAGAGATCGCTCACATGCAGCTCTAAACGGAGGGCAATAGGCAATGGGCAGTAGGCAATGGGCAGACGACTGAACGGCAGGCAAAGGGCAAAGGGCAAAGGTGAACGGCAAAGCCATTCCGCATGGAGGTCTTGCCGTTGGCGGTGCTGTGGCCCCATTGCCCATTGC
>CBFDBV010000054.1:0-15486 GCA_965603135.1 uncultured bacterium | reverse complement strand
AGGCGAGACAGCGCGAGCGGCGCCATCTCCCTGAAGGCCTCAAGCTGATGGCGTGACCAGGACAGGTCGTCGGCGCAGGCATCCGCGAAGTGCGAGAAGAGGCCCTCGACACGAATGTGCGGCTCCGCGGCGAGCAGGTCGAGCGCGCGCTCCAGCATCGGCGACCGCACACCGTGGCGGCCCATGCCCGAGTCGAGCTTGAGGTGAACGCGGGCGCTGCCGTCCGCGTGCCTGGCGGCCTCCGCGAGGATCTCGATGTGCGAGACGTCGCTCACGGTGGAGATGATGTCGTGCTCAAGGTAGACGGGCGCTTCCTGGGTGTCGGGTGGGCCGAGCACGAGCACCGGCGCGGTGATCCCGGCCTCGCGCAGCTCGACGGCTTCCTGGGGGATGGCGACGCACAGCAGTGACGCCCCGGCCTCGAGCGAGGCCTTGCTCACCTCCACCGCGCCGTGGCCGTAGGCGTTGGCCTTGACGATGGCCAACACCCGGACCTGGGGCCCGACGATCCGCCTGATGGTGCGAACGTTGTGAGCGATCGCGCCGAGGTCTATATCCAGGTAGGCGGGACGCAAAGGCACTCCTGCTCTCGTCGTGATCTCAGGCGCCGCTTGCTTGGTCAGCGGTCTCCGCCCATTGCAGCAGGCGAAGCACGAGATTGACGGCCGCCGCCCCGAGCACGGAGATGCCGCCGGCCCACAGTATCGCGCGGTAATAGTTGCCCGCCGTCGCCATCGGCGCCGCGACCTGCCAGGCGCCGAGCATAGCAATCAGAGCGACGGCGGCGATAGCGGCACAGGACCCGGTCGGGGCCGCGTCCAGGCGCGTCGCCCCAGAGGTGTCGGTCGGCGGCAGGCCCAGGAAGGGCGCTTCGTGCTCGGCGCCCGGCGGCCTGGCAGTCCACGCGTACAACTGGTTGAGCAGGTCCGTCGTGGCCCGGTCGGCTCCCCGGAGGTCACTTGCCTCGCGAGAGACCAGGCTGAACGAGCGGTTGCTCTGCCTCGGCGCATGCCAGCGAATCGCGATCCGCTTGAGGCCCGTGACGGGCTGGAAAGGCTCAATGAGGTCAATCCGCTCACGCGGCAGGTGCCAGCACTGCCGGTCGCCGAAGTACACCAGCGCATCACCCCAGGCCGCCAGGAAGCCCACGTCCTGGTCCGTGTCTCCCTCCCAGGTCAGCAGCTCGTCGCCCGGGGCGAAGCCCACGAACACCGGCTTCACGCCGGCAGGGGCACCCTCAATCTGCTCCCGCACGCGCTGCCACAGCCGAGCCCGGATAGCCCGGTTGCCGGCCAGGCCGAGACGGTTCTGAACGCGCCAGGGGAAAAGGGCGGCCAGCAACAAGGCCGCAGCCACCGTCAAAGGCGGCCCGGCCCCCTTGCCCTCCGGCCACAAAATCTCAACCAGCGTCAGGCCGATGGCGAACGGAGCCAGCGCCGAGCCAAAGGTGGCCGCCACCAGTAACAGACTGTACCGTCGCCTCACGACAGAGTTGAAGACTATCCCCTGCTGCATTGCTCAGATCAACCTCAGGGCGCCTCGAGGGTGAAGCTCGCGGCGCTGTCGTGGCCCTGTGTTACCGTGACATCCTGTTGACCGGGCTGGTATCCGTAGGCGAAGCAGCTCAGGCGCCTTGTGCCCGGCACGGCGCGGACCTGATAGCTGCCTCCGGCATCGGTCAGGCCGGCAAGCTCGTTCCATCTGAACCAGGGCGAGGCCATCAGGGATGCGCCGGAGGCCTGCGCGATGCTGTCCGATACCGCCGCGGGGATCGCCGGCACGAAGCCCGCGCCAACCGCCACGGTGAGCCCGGCGCCAGGCAGGGACTCCGTGCCGCCCCCGGCCAGCGCCCCACTGACCGTGCCGCTGACGGTGCCGAAGGCGATCGCGTCATCCAACTCCAGGTCGAGCACGGTGCCCTGCACCACGTGACCGGCCATCAGGCCCGCCACCAGCCGAACGTCCGCCTTGCAGCCGGCCACGGCGGCGGTCACAAGGTAGTCGCCCGGCTCAACGGCGTCCAGGCTGAACTGACCGTTGCCATCGGTGTACGCCGCGTAGTAGGTAGTTGCCGGAGGCAGGTTCATCGGCGCGGTGTGCGTGGCATCCACCAGGCCCGCGCCGCCCGGGAGCGCAACGACGAGCACCCGCTTGGCGGCCAGGAAAGCTCCGCCCGCGGCCTGGGTCCTGACGGTGCCCAGGATCCTGCCGCCGGCCACCGGCTCAAGCGTCCCCATGTCAACCGGGCTGCCCGCTGCAACGTTGATGATGCGCACTGCGCCGGTCAGTCTGCTGGGCGCGACGACCTGGAGCAGATGCCGGTCTGCGGGCAGGTCGCTGAGCGCGAGGTTGCCGGCCGCGTCGGGCTGCACCGGCAGAAGCTGGCCGTCAAGCAGAACCCGGAACTGCCCGGGCGGGGCGTCATCGTCGAACCAGTCCGAGACGTCGCCCACCACCTCGCCCAGTGCCACGAGCCCCAGCAGCAGCCCGATGGCACCGCCACATCCCACCAGAGCTGCCGACATCAGGACTGCAAGCGCTGATGGAACGAGCCACCTCTTCATACTGCTGCGCCTCCTGCTGCGATGCCTGTTGTCTTGACTGCAAAGGATACCACAGATGCGGCAGCAATGCCACCTGGCAGGGCCGCAAGCCTTTCCCAGCCGAGGGCTTGCCCTCGGCGCGGAGCGCAATCCCGCCCAGGCGGGATGGAAATGAGGGCTTGCGGCGGCCCATGCCTCTGCCAGGCCTCCCACGACCTGCCGTGGGCTGCCGACGATCCAAACTCGGACCCGCCGCGCCACCTACTCGGACCCAGAGTCCACAACCGCCGCCGGCCGCAGAGACATCTCGGCGCTGCGGAGCGTCACCGCGAATTCCAGGCGGCCCGTATGATCTGCCGTCAGCGCGAGGGTCTGCGGCGGCTTGCCGCGGTCGCGCCACGTGAGTTGATGCTGTGAGTGCGGGCCGATCGGGTACGTGCCGCTGTCCACCGTGAAGCGGACCTTCGTGGGAGCGCCGCGGGTGAACTGCGGCGGCCCGCTGCGCGGCAGCTTCAGCTCCGAGCCGTTGCCTCCCACTTGCAGGGATATCAGACCGGCACTGTAACAGATGATGCGCGCCATCGCCTGGCCGCGTAAGGGACGGACGCGAACGGGCGTGACAACCGCCTGCGCCAGGCCCGCCTCGGGCAGCTCCATCCACAGGCGAACGACGCCCGTCCTGCGCCCGAAGGCATCGCGCTCGTCGGCTGAGGAGGTGGTCACCGCGCCGAGGTACACACGGTGATCGGCCTTGCCGGCCAGCACGTCCGCGCTGGTTCGCTCGCCACGGTTGAAGAGATACACCGCCTGGTCAGAGCCTGCCAGCTCAACGTCTCCCGCCGCCAGCCCCCCTGCCAGGAGGCGATAGCTCGCCCGCCTGCCGATGAGGTCGAGGTGCACCGCGGCGTGCACGTAATCCTGAGGGGGCCAGTAACTCCAGACCGGATAGGGGCCGAAAACGGTGATCCCAGCGCCCGCATCGTTGGCTATCAGACCCAGGAAGAAGGGGCGCTGCTGCGCGTCGAACCGCACACTCATCGTCGTCAGCGGCAGCGCGCCGGCGAGCAGGCGCACGAAACAGCTTGGCCCCTGAAAGGCGTAGCCTTTCATCTCGGTCGCGCGGCCGTGGAACCTGCCCTCGCGCGCCCCCGGGACACCGAGCGTCTCGACCCGCCCCGAGACAAAACTCCCCGAGGTCTCCATGCCGATGCGCACCGAGGGGAACTTGCTGTGAGGGTTGCCCACGCGAAGATTGCCGGCCCGAGCCTCGAAAGACATTGACTCGGCAATGCCAAGAAGCCCGGCCAGCGAGCTGTCCGCGGGGTCCCACGAGTTGGCCTCGTACATCCCCAGGCCCAGGTCCGCCATCAACGCGCCACCGCGCTGCACATAGCCGCTCAGGATCGCCGCCTCGGCCTCGGGCAATCTCAGGCACATCGGGGCGATGATGACGCTGTACTCGTCCAGGTTCACCTCGGCGAGGTCCTGCAAGCACAGATAGTCGAACCCGCCGAAGATGGTGCCGCGACGGTAGGCGTAGGCCAGTTGGGCGAAGTCGGGGACAGTGAAATCCTCGAGGTAGCCGTAGGCCGGCGTGCCAACGAACTCCCGCCCGCCGGCGTGGGGCTGGTGAAGGACCGCCGCCGGTGGGGAGGGCGGCTCGTGAAAGAGCCCAGGCTGCCCCAGCGCCCCGCCAATCTGCTCCCCGACTGTCTCCTGTACCTTGGCGGCGACACTCATCCTGCTCCAGTCTTCCAGGCCGACGCCCACGGCGCCGCGCAGCCCGGCCTCGATGATCCACGAGGTCAGAGCGTCGCTGGAGTAGAGCTGACTTGGCGGGACCGGAATACGCAGCCAGGGCAGCACGCCGAAGCGCCCGCCCCGGCGCGCCATCTGCACGCAGTGCACGTTGTGTGTCAACTCGTCGGGCTCCAGGATGTCCGGCGGCATCAGGGGCATCACGACATCGTAGGCGTCGGGGATGGCGGTCAGACTTCGATAGAGAGATATGCGGCCCGTCAGCAGGAGCCGGTCGGGGTCCAGCCGTCGGATCTCCTCGGCCCAGAGCTGCATAACATCGCGAAACGCGCAGCGCTCATATTCCGCCAGGTCAATCGAAGGCCGCCCGACACCGTAGGTCCGGTCCTCGTCGAGGAGCCGCGCGGACTTCCTGGTGACTTGCCCCAGGGACACATACCCCGTGCCCCAGAACGAGTTGATCCCCTCCAGCGAACCGTGCATACGCAGGAGGTAGGTGCGGAAATCCGCGTCGGAGTACTTGATGTCCAGCTCCAGATGGTGATCCGTGGCCCAGGCCACCAGCCCGCGCGTGTCGCGGAGGCCTCCAATGACAGCTTCCAGCCACTCACGCACGGCGCGCTGGTAGTCCTCGTTCGTAGGAGAGATGGGGTACTGCCCCTCGAGCTTGGTCCGCAGGCCGATGATGACGGAGAGGTGGGCGTCATCGCCCTCCTCGATCAGGGCCCTCACAGCGGCCAGTTGGAGGGGAGCGTCGAGAGGCAGATCAATGAACATGGTGTTGCAGCCGAGGTCCGAGGCGGTCGCCGCAGCTCGCGGGCCCTGGAGGCCGTGCACGAAAACGAACGGGCCGATCTGCGCCGGCCCATCCGCAAGCACACAGGCGGGCATCGCAAGCAGCAGGAGACACGCCAGCAGGGCTCCTGGCCCGGGGAACAGGCCCAAGAGCACGGCTGATGTGCGACGACGCTCGCGCGTGCGGATGGAACACCGCACCTGGGGCATAGGCTGGCACCCTGGATAGCTGCGTGGCCGAGCAGTCTCGTGGCGGGGCGCTGTGCGTCGTTGGACTTGCTGTCCTTGCTGCCGTCCTGCGGCTTCGCCGCAGCTACGAGTTGCGAGTGGCGAGCGACGGCAGACTGCGAATGATGTTGGCTCGTCACTCGCAACTCGCTACTGTCGTTGCTGTCGTTGCTGTCCTAGCTGTCGTCGCCGCCGTACCCGGGGAGCCACTCGTCCACAGAGGTCAGCGCCGCCGAGGCGGCCGCCTGTTCAGCCTCCTGCTTCGACCTGCCCTCGCCCGCGCCGATAACCTCGCCGGCGAGGACTGCCTCGACTGAGAAGCACCGGTCGTGCGGAGGCCCTTGGGTCTGCCTCACGCGATAGGCGGGTGGCTCAATGCCCTGGCCCTGGAGAAGCTCCTGAAGGCTTGACTTGTCGTCGCGCAGGGAGTCGCTGTTCTCCGCCTCAGCCATCAGCGCGCGGAAGCGCTCGACCACGAAGTCGTGCACGCCCTCCCAACCGGTGGCGATGAAGATGGCGCCGATCAGAGCCTCCAGGGAGTCGGCCAGCAGCGAGGCCTTGCGGCGCCCTCCGGTGGTCTCCTCGCCGCGCCCCAGGAGCAGGGCATCGCCCAGGCCCAGCTCGCGTGCCACGTGCGCCAGAGCCGACTTGCGCACCAGGGCCGCCTTAAGACGAGTGAGATCGCCCTCGGTCAGCTCCGGGTGTCTGCGGAACAAGACATCCGCGAGCACCAGGTCGAGAACCGCATCACCGAGGAACTCGAGGCGCTCGTTGCTCGCCAGCTCATCGTAGCCCTGCTCCCGGACGTATGAGCTATGACAGAGGGCCCGGCGGATCAGCTCATCCGGGACGTTGTCAAGGCCAAGAGACTGACGCAGATGGTGACATAGCTCGTTGGCCACCGCTTCGGCTCCTCCGGGACGCGGTCGCGGCAATCCACCCGGCGCGTGTCCCGCCACCGAGTCACGGCAGCCGGGGGCGTCACTCCTCGAATTGCTCGACAACCAGCACAACGTTATGTCCGCCGAAGCCGAAGGAGTTGCACATCGCCACGCGCACCGGCGCCTGGCGCGGCTCTCCGCGGACGATGTCCAGGCGCGGGTCCACGTCGGGATGGTCGCAGTTGACCGTGTGCGGAATGACCCCCTCACGCATCGCCATGCAGCACAGAGCCAGCTCCGTGGCGCCGGTAGCCCCCAGCATATGCCCGTGAATCGGCTTCGTAGATGAGACGGGCACCTCTGAGACGTGCTCGCCAAGCACAGTCACGATGGACCGCGCTTCGCTGGCGTCGCCGGCACGAGTCCCTGGCCCGTGGGCATTGATGTAATCGAGTTCGCCAGCCGTGAGGCCGGCGTCGTCAAGCGCCGCCTGCATCGCCAGGGCCGCACCCAGGCCCTCGGGGTCGGGCTCGGTGATGTGATGCGCGTCCCCGCTGAGGCCTACGCCCGTCAGCTCGGCGATGATGGGGGCGCCGCGTTCCTGAGCGTACTGCAGGTCCTCGATGACCATGACGGTGGCGCCTTCGCCCATGACAAAGCCATCACGGTCGCGGTCGAAGGGCCGACAGGCGTGCTCGGGATCGTCGTTGCGCACGGACACGGCTCCGGCCGAGCAGAAGCCGCCCAGGGCGCTGCGAGTTATGCCGGCCTCCGCTCCCCCGGCGATCATAGCCCGCGCGCGGCCCAGCTTGATGAGGTCCACCGCCGCCGCGAGCGCGTGGCTGCCGGAGGCGCAGGCGGTGACGGTCGCCAGGTTCGGCCCCATCGCACCGGTCGCCATCGAGACCAAGCCCGAGGCCATGTCAATGATCATCATCGGCACCAGAAACGGCGAGACGCGCTCGGGCCCGCGCTTCAGCAAGCGCTCGAACTGCTGCTCCCAGGTCTCCATCCCGCCTATGCCCGAACCGATGAGCACCCCCACCTGGGCGCGATTGCCCTCGTCTATGTGAAGACCCGCGTGCTCCAGGGCGATGTCCGTGGCGTAGAGGGCGAACTGCGCGAAGCGGTCGGCTCGCTTGCAGAACTTGCGATCAACGCGGTCGCTGGGATCGAAGTCTGCGAACTCCGCGCCGAGCTGTGACCGGTAGCGTGACACGTCGAAGCGCTTGATGGTGCTGATACCCGTGCGACCCTCCAGGGCCGCACGCCACAGCGCGTCGAGGCCCACGCCCAGCGCGGACACGGTGCCGATTCCAGTGATAACGATGCGCCTGTTCATCAGAGAGGCCTCAGTGGCAGGCTTCGCCTGGAGTGGCGAGTGGGTGCGCTCCGCGCACAGTAACGACAGTGACGAGTGGCGAGTTGCGAGTAACAACCTGCGACCAGCCGCCCTTGCCGTTTGCCGTTGCTCGCTACTCGCTACTGTCGTTGCTGTCGTTTCTGCGCCCGAAGGGCGCCGGTTCTCGCCACTCGCTACTGTCGTTACTGACTACTGACTCAGCCGCCCGTCTTCTCCTCGAGATACCTGACTGCTTGCCCGACCGTGGTGATAGTCTGGGCGTCTTCCTCAGGGATGTCCACCTCGAACTCGTCCTCGAGAGCCATCACCAGCTCAACCACATCGAGGGAATCGGCCTTGAGGTCTCCCTCGAAGCTGGCGCTCTCGGTCACCCAGCTCTCGGGGACCGCCAGTTCCCGAACGATCACTTCCTTCACTTGCTCGAACAGTGCCATCTGCTTGTCATCTCCGTTCCTGGTTGTGTCTCGCGTAGGTTGGGCTTCCAAGCCTGCGCGCCGACTTGGCCCCGGTAGTCCCGCGAGGCGGGACGAAGGGGAAAGCCTGGGCGAAGGCGGGCCCGACAGCCGAGGGCCTGCGCCTACATAATCAAGCCTCCGTCCACGTTGATAACCTGTCCGGTTATGTACGCCGCCGCCGGGCTGGCGAGAAAGAGCACGGCCTGGGCCACGTCCTGGGCAGTTCCGGCCCGGTCCAGCGGAATGTGCTCGAGCCAGGCGTTGCGCGCCTCCTCGGCAAGCTGCTGCGTCATAGCAGTGTCAATGAAGCCGGGCGCCACGGCGTTACACGTGATGTTGCGCCCGGCAAGCTCCTGGGCGATGGTCTTGGTCATCGCGATCAACCCGCCCTTGGAGGCGGAGTAGTTCGCCTGCCCCACGTTGCCCGCAACGCCGGCCACCGAGGCCATGTTCACGATCCGCCCTGAGCGCTGCTTCATCATCGGGCGCGCCACCGTTTTGGAGCACAGGAAAGCGCCCTTGAGATTGACGGCCAGCACCACGTCCCACTTCTCCTCGTCCATCCGCACGAGCAGCGAATCGCGCGTGATGCCCGCGTTGTTGACGAGGATGTCTATGCGGCCGAACTCCTCCATCACCGCGTCAACCATTCGCTGCACCTGCTCGGCGTCGGTGATGTCAGCGGTGTCCACCAGGGCCCTGACGCCGCGCTCCTCCACCTGCTTCGCGACGGCCTCGGCGGCCTCGGCAACCACATCGTTGACGACTACGTGCGCGCCAGCTTCGGCGAGCGCCAGAGCCACGGCGGCTCCGATCCCTCCGCCGGCGCCCGTGATGATCGCGACCTGGTCCTTGAGTTCCACCCGAAACCCCCCAGTTTGGCGGCGATAGGCGGGAAGCGGGAGACGAGAGTACGGCAACGGCATGCCGCCTCTGCGCGCCAACTCCCCGCCGCTGTCGTCTACGTGAGCGCTTCCAGGGTCTCCTCGAGCGATGCAACGTCCTCTACGTTCAACAGCCGCAGCGTCCTGTCTGTGCGGCGCACCAGCCTGGATAATACCGTGCCGGGGCCTATCTCGACAAGAGCATCAACCCCGGCGTCCGCCATCGTCCGCACGCTTTGCTCCCAGAGGACGCTGCTGAGCATCTGCTGGCCGAGGGCGTCACGAATCTGCCCGGGATCAGTGCGCGCCGTTGCGTCAACGTTTGACACGACCGGCACCTGAGCCGGCTGCAACGGCGTCCTGCGCAGGCGCTCGATGAGGCGGTCGGCGGCCGCCGCCATCAGCGGCGTGTGAAATGCGCCGCTCACCCGCAGACGGATCACGCGCTTGGCTCCGGCCTCGGAGGCCAACTCCTCGGCCCGCTCGATGGCCGGGACCGAGCCCGAGATAACGACCTGCCCCGGACAGTTGTAGTTCGCCAGACGGCAGACGCCCTCCTGCCCGGCCTCCTGGACGATGGTCTCGACCGGCTCGGCATCGAGGCCCAGAATGGCGGACATCGCGCCGGGCTGGTCGGCCGCAGCCTCGGCCATCACCTCGGCCCGGAAGCGGATCAGCGCGACGGCATCCTCCGCGCCCAGCACTCCTGCCGTCACGAGCGCCGAGTACTCTCCCAGGCTGTGCCCCGCCACGATGCCGGGCTGCAGGCCCCGCTCCTGAGTGGCCGCGAGAGCCGCCAGGCTGTGAGTGAGGATGGCCGGCTGCTGGTTCTCGGTCTGCGTCAGCGCCGCCTCCGGCCCCTCGAACATCAGAGCCAGCAAGTCAATGTCAAGGGCCCGATCCGAAGCCTCCATCACCTCGCGGGCCGGCGTTGACGCGTCGTAGAGGTCCTTGCCCATGCCTACGTACTGAGAGTTCTGACCGGGGAAGATGAAGGCGATCACGGCTACTGCCCCCGCCGCTCTCTGATGGCTTTGATGAGTTCGGGCACGACCTTGAAGAGGTCCCCGACAATGCCGTAATGCGCCACCTTGAAGATGGGAGCGTCGGGGTCCTTGTTGATGGCCACGATGCAGTCGGACGAAGACATACCCGCCAGGTGCTGCACAGCGCCCGAAATGCCGCACGCGACGTAGAGCTTCGGCTTGACGGTCCTGCCGGTCTGCCCCACCTGATGGTACGCCGGTATCCATCCCGCGTCCACGGTGGCCCGTGATGCGCCCACGACCCCGCCGAGCGCGTCGGCAAGCTCCTGTACCAGAGCGAAGTGCTCCGGGGACCCGAGCCCGCGGCCGCCGGAGACTATGATCTCAGCGTCCGGGAGGTTGACTGCGTGGCCGCCTTCGTCGGCGATGACCTCCACGATCTTCGTCGGCACTGAGCCCTCGTCAATGTCCACCGGGACCTCAATGACCTCCGCCGTGCGGCCCTCCTGCCACTGAGCCCGGTCCATCACCCTTGGGCGAACTGTCGCCATCTGCGGGCGGGTGTACTCGGAGAGGATGGTCGCCATCACGTTCCCGCCGAAGGCGGGGCGGGTCTGCTGCAACAGACGTGTCTCGGGGTCAATCGAGAGCCCGGTGCAATCAGCGGTCAGGCCGGCCTTGATGCGGGCGGCCACGCGCGGGGCCAGGTCACGACCCGTGCTGGTAGCGCCGTAGAGCACTATCTCGGGCTTGTGCTTGTTGATGAGACCGCACAGGACGTCAGCGTACGGGCCGGTGCGGTACTGCTTCAGCACAGGATGCTGCACCACGTAGACGGTGTCTGCGCCGTAGCCGGCAGCCGTGTTCGCCAGCTCAGCGACCTCGTCGCCCATCAGCACGACGGCCAGGTCGCCCTGCAACTCGTCCGCGAGCTTCCGTCCCTCGCCCAGCAGTTCGATGGTGACGCCGGCCAGGTCGCCGTCGGGTGCGGTCTCGGCCACCACCCACACGTTGCGATAGGCGGTGGTGTCAACCTCGCCCTTGCGGGCCATCTCGAGGACGATGGCCTCCTGGGGGCAGACGCCCACGCAGGCCCCACAGAGCGTGCAGTCATCGGTGAAGCGCGCTGTGCCGTCCACTATCTCGATAGCGCCGTAGGGACACGCGGACAGGCACAGCTCACACCCCGTGCATTTCTCTTCGTCTATGTGAATCGCCATCAGAGAACCCTTGTGTTCCCGGTCATAGTTTGACAGGTGCCCTCACCTGTCAGACCAGCTTCTGAGCGGCCAGCTTCTCGGACAGCTCCTCCGCGGCTTCGGCCGGCTCGCCCTCGATGATCTCGCCCTCTTGCTCCCGGGTCGGCGTCCAGGTACGGATCACGCGCGTTGGCGATCCGTCGAGGCCGCAGTGACAGACCTCGATGTCGCACTCAGCCGCATCCCAGACCTGGATCTCCTTCTTCTTGGCCGCGAGCACGTTCTTCAGCCCCGGGCGACGGGGCTCGTTCATCTGCTTGACCACCGAGATCACCACGGGCATGCGCGCCTCCACCACCTCGTAGTAGCCCTCGAGCAGGCGGCGGCCGCGAACCTTGTTGCCCTCGATCTCCAGGTCAATGACGTAGGTGATCTGCGGGATGCCCAGGTGCTCGGCGATACCGGGCGGCACCTGCGCCGTGTCGCCCTCGAAGGTCTGCTTGCCGCAGACGACGAGATCGTATCCGCCGATCCTCTGGATCGCGCAGGAGAGGGCGTAGGAGGTGCCGAGCGTGTCGCTGAGCGCGAGCGCGCGGTCTGTGACCAGGACGGCCTCGTCGGCGCCCATCGCCAGGGCCTCGCGGAGCGCGGATTCGGCCTGCGGCGGGCCCATCGTCAGAACGGTGACCTTGCCGCCATGCTCCTCGACTAGCTGCACACCCGCCTCGATCGCGTTCTCGTCGAAGGGGTTGATGATGGCGGGAACGCCCTCGCGCACGAGCCCCTTGGTCTCGGGGTCAATCCTCACTTCCGAGGTCTCAGGGACCTGCTTGATGCAGACGATGATGTTCATGGTGGATGCTCACTTGCGTGGGGCAGGCTGGAAGCCTGCCCCGCGGATTTCCTAGCTCAGCCGCTTCTCGCGCCCTACCCCCGTAGGGCGGGCTTCCAGCCCGCCAATTCAGTCACGCAGCAAGCCCATGCTGCGCTAGCTCAGCCGCTTCTCGCGCAGCAGGCGGTTGGCAATGACCAGCCGCTGGATCTCTGAGGTGCCCTCCACGATCCCAAAGAGCTTGGCCTCGCGCATATACCGCTCGACCGGGTAGTCCTGCGTGTACCCGTAGCCGCCGTGGATCTGAACCGCGTGGGAGGTCACCCGCGCGCACATCTCCGAGGCGTAGACCTTGGCCATCGCTGCGATCTTCTCGAAGTCCTCGCCCTGGTCCTTGAGCCAGGCGGACTTGTAGGAGAGCAGCCGCGCCGCCTCGATCTCGGTGGCCATGTCCGCGAGCATAAACTGAAGCGCCTGGAACTCGGAGATCTTCTGGCCGAACTGCTCGCGCACCTGAGCGTACTCGATCGCCGCGTCGAAAGCGGCCTGGGCCAGCCCCACGGCGCCGATGGCCATCCCTATGCGGCCCACGGACAGCGTCTCCATCGCGACGCGAAAGCCCCGGCCCTCGCGATGGAGCAGGTTCTCAGCGGGCACCTGGGCATCCTCGAAGACAAGCTCGCGATTCGACAGGGAGTGGAAGGCCATCTTCTCCTCGTCCTTGCCGAAGCTGAAGCCCGGGCTGCCTTTCTCGACGATGAAGGCGCACAGGCCGCGAGTGCCGCGCGCGGGGTCGAGGTTGGCGATGATGACGTAGACCTCCGCGTCGCCACCGTTGGTGATGAAGATCTTGGTGCCGTTGAGCACGTAGTGGTCGCCGACCAGCTCAGCGCGGGTGGAGACGGCCCCGGCGTCTGAGCCGGCCCCGGGCTCGGTGAGGCCGAAGGCGCCGATCTTCTCGCCGGTTGCCAGCGGGGGCAGGAACTTGTCCTTCTGCTCGTCGGTGCCGAAGTGCATTATCGGGTAGACCGCGAGCATATGCGCGCCGAACACCGCCCCGGTCGTGGTGCAGCCGCCGCTCAGCATCTCGCCGACGACGGCCCAGGTGAGGAAGTCCATCCCCAGCCCGCCGTACTGCTCGGGTACAGCTATCCCGAACAGGTCCATCTCCGCCAGCTTCTTCACGCTCTCCCACGGGTACTCGCCCGCGCGGTCCACCTCGTCGGCCTTCGGCTTGAGCTCCTCTTCGCAAAGCTCGCCGACGGCTTCGAAGATCATCTGTTGGTCCTCAGAAAAGGCGAAATCCAAGGGTCTCCCTCCCTGACAACGGCGCACAGGCTAGGGCGCCTGTGCCACGATAATGGCTATCCCCAGCGGACGATCGCAGCGCCGAGAGTGAAGCCGGCGCCGAAACCGACCAGCAATATGTTGTCGCCCGCCTGGAGCTTCCCTTGCCGGTAGACCTCGTCGAGAGCGATGGCCATCGAGGCGGCAGAGGTGTTGCCGTACCTGTCCACGTTGACGACCACGCGATCATCGGGGATGCTCAGCCGCTTGGCCGCCGCCTCGATGATGCGGATGTTCGCCTGGTGCATAATCACCCAGTCAATGTCGGAGTTGGTTAGCCCCGCCTTGGCGATCACCTTCTCCGACACCTCCGGAATGCCCCGCACAGCCAGCTTGAAAAGCTCAGGGCCCTCCATCCTCAGGCAGTCATCGTGGAGGGCGAGGACCTCTTCGTCAATCCTCAGCCTGGAGCCGCCGGCAGGGACCGTGAGCAGCCCGCCGTGCTCTCCGTAAGACTCCAGGACGAACGCGAGCAGGCCGGAGCCCGGATCGCCCGGCCCTACCACGGCAGCGCCGGCGCCATCGCCGAACAGCACGCAGGTCGAGCGGTCCGTCCAGTCGGCGATGCACGAGAGCTTCTCGGCGCTGATGACCAGGGCGTAGTCCATCACCTCGGTCTCGATGAACTGCGCGGCCGTCGAGAGGCCGTAGACAAAGCCGGTGCAGCCGCTGACCAGGTCAAAGGCCCCCGCGTTGCGAGCGCCGATCTTGTCCTGGACGATGCAGGCGGTAGCGGGGAAGAAGTGGTCGGGGGTGACGGTGGTGACGATCACGAGTTCGAGGCTTTCCGGACCGATGCCGGCATCCTCAAGGGCCTGCCGGCCGGCTGCGAGCGCGAGGTCTGAGGTGGCCTGCTCGTCGGCTGCGATGCGCCGCTCCCGAATGCCGGTGTGACTGACAATCCACTCGTCGGTGGTGTCCACCATACGCTCGAGGTCGGCGTTGGTGAGCACCCTTTCCGGCAAGTAGGCGCCAACGCCATATATGTGAGCGTTGCGCGAAGGCGTCTCAGTACCCATTAGTCCTCCAGCCGACCGTTACCGACAGGAATTCGGGGGACACCATTACTTATCTCGCACTGCCGATACGCGTAGCCGCCGGACTGCGGCGAGATAAGTAATGGTGTCCCCCGAATTCACGAAAACCTACCGTAGGGCGGGCTTCCAGCCCGCCAGTGCCGTTAGCGGAGGCTATGAAACGGGCTCTAAGGCACGATTGCCAGCTCGGCAAATGCGCCTGAGAGGTGCTCTATCAGCTCGCTCTGGGCGGCCCTGTGTGCCACCGCGATGGCGTTCACTATCGCGTTTGCGTCCGAGCAGCCGTGGCTGACCACGCAAACGCCGTTGACCCCCAGCAGCAGCGCGCCACCGTACTCCGAGTAGTCGAACCGGGACTTGAGGGTGCGCATCGGCCCTCGCAGAACCGGAGCCAGCAGCCTGAGCAAGAGGCTGCTGCGCAGGCTGGCGCGACTTTCATCGAGTACAGCCAAGCACGCGCCCTCGATGCTCTTGAGTATCGCATTGCCCACGAAGCCGTCGCAGACGATGACGTCACAGCCGCCGGTGAACACCTGGCCGGCCTCAACGTTGCCCACGAACTTCAGGTTGGTCTCGGTGAGCAGGTCGAAGGCGGCCCTGGTCAACTCGTTGCCCTTGCCCCGCTCGCTGCCGATGCTCAACAGCCCCACGGCTGGGTTCTCAATGCCGAGTGAGTGGGCGGCATAGACACTGCCCATCACGCCGAAATCGCGCAGATGTTCCGGCTTGCAGTCCACGTTTGCGCCGGCATCCAGCAGCACGCGGTAGCCCGAAGAAGTCGGCACAGTGATGGCGATGGCCGGGCGGCGCACGCCGGGGATGGTGCCCAGCCGCATCACGCACAGGGCCATGAACGCCCCCGAGTTGCCGGCGGAGATGACGGCCTGCGTCTCGTTCTCGGCCACCATCTCAACCGCGCGGGCGACCGACGAGTCGGGCTTGCCGCGGATGGCATTGCGAGGGCTTTCGTCCATCGAGACGACGTCCCGCGCGGGCTTGATCTCAATGCGGTGACCAGGAGGCCCAAGCTGCTCCGCGATAGCCTCCGGCTCGCCGACCAGGGCCAGTTGCGTGTCGAGCGCAACGGCCGCCCGTGCGGCGCCTGCGACTATCTCCTCGGGGGCGAAGTCACCCCCCATCGCGTCAACGGCTATTCGCATTGCATCTCCCGTCGCCTG
>CBFDBV010000053.1:0-15535 GCA_965603135.1 uncultured bacterium | reverse complement strand
GGCCGGCGAGGAGCGCAAAAGCCCCTGGCTGTGCAACGCCGACTTCTCGCGCCTGACGCCGATGCCGACGGGCTCCCAACCCCTGTGGGACCTCGAGGACCCGGACCTCTACTACAAGTACTCAGCGGGCAGAGTTGACAAGGTCAATCTGCGCACGGGCGAGGTCACCGAGCTTGCCACCTGGGAGCGCGCGGGGAACGAGTATCAAGGAGTCGCGGGACCGCGGTCGTACGGGCTCACCAAGGACAACCGCTCCGTCTTCGTCACCGACTGGGATGCTGGCGAGTGGCTGCCGTACGAGCCGGGCGATGAGCCTCTCACCTACGTGAAGGTCCTGGACGCCTACGGCCCGGACCCGGACAAGGACGACCGCCTGCCCTGCCTGCTGATGACAACGGAGACCGAGTCGGGGCCGAAGTTCCGCGTGCTCATCGGCACTCGCATCTACACCGACACCGGCCGGGTCGAGCGCATCATCGCCCCGATCTCCGGCGAGACTGGGTACCTGAGGACCTTCGCGAGCGGCCGCGTGCAGTTGCCCGACCACGCCACGCCGCCCGCGACCAAGGACCTGGAGGAACTCTTCGACATCTATCACCTCTATCCGTCGTGCAGCCACGGCCACCCGAGCTACTCGCCCGATGGCGAATACGTGTGCTGGGACGGGGGCTGCTCCTTCCATCGCGTGCGCGACGGCGGCGACGCCCACTCGGTGCGCATCAGCTCCAACGGCGGGTGCTATCACACCTGCTGGTTCTACGACCCGCGCTACTTTGTGACCTGCGTGCGCGGCTACCGCGGCAACTACGACCGCCCCGAGAACGGGAACATCCTCTCCCAGGTCTTCACCGATGGCACCTGGCAGCCCATCGCCGACATCAAGATGCGCTTCAACGCCTACTACTACGGCGGGAACTTCGCCACCTTCAGCCGCGATGCGACCAAGGTCCACTACGAGTCGAGTATGACCAGCGTGCAGAAGAACTACATCGCGGTGATGGCCCGACCGCAGCCGCCGCGCGAGCTGTCCTGGAAGGCCGAAGGGAACGCGGTGGCGCTGAGCTGGTCCGCGCCGCCGCATCATAAGGAGATCAAGGGCTACCTCATCTCCCGCAGCGAGCGCAGCGGCGACGGATACGGGCTGCTGACGCCGGAGCCGGTGGCGGGCACGACATATCGCGATGAGGCGGTCGAGCCGGGGCGCGCGTACTACTACGTGGCGACCTCGCTGGAGCACTGCGGGCTGGAGAGCGGGTATTCGAACGAGGCGGCGCGCGCCGGGGTCGGCCTGGCGGCGCAGCTTGACGCCCCGCTGGTCGTCTACGCGGAGGCCGAGGACGCGCTCGTGGACCTGGCGTCGAGCGACAAGCCCGGGATCTCCCGCGGCCGCGACCGGCTCGGGGCGTCCAACTGGTACTATGTCTATCGCACGCCGAGCGCCGAGGCTGGCTCCGCCGCCCTGAAGGTCAACGTGCCCGCGGACGGGCGCTACTACGTCTGGCTCCGCGTGCGCAGCACGAGTTCGGCACCCGCTCACTGGGACCTCACGTACGGGGGCGGGCCCCCGGTGAGCGTGGAGGCACCCGCCGAGGACTGGCAGTGGGTGAAGGCCCAGGAGGAGCCGGTGGCCCTGACCGCCGGGCCGCTCGATCTGACCTTGTCCACGAGCGACGCCAACGCCCAGGCCGACCTCATCTGCCTGGCGACTGACGCGGCCTTCAAGCCCGAAGGCGCTCGGCCCGAGGACCGACAGCCGCCGGCGGCCGTGACCGGTCTCCAGGCGAAGGACATCCGCGACCGCACCGTGCATCTCACCTGGGACCCGGTCGCCGACGCCGACCTGTCGCATTACAGCGTCTACGGCTCCCGCGAGCCGATCGCTGAGCCGAACCAGGAGCGCCTGCTTGCCTCGCCCACCTACGCCGAGTTCGCGGACTGGGGCCTGCGCGCGGGCACGACCTATCATTACGCGGTGACCTCGGTGGACCGGCGCGGCAACGAGAGCCCGCTGAGCGCCGCGGTGCAGGCAGCGCTTCCCGAGGCGGCCCATCCGCCCTGCGAGATTGAGCTTGCCTTCGACCGGGCGCAGCTTGAGGGGCCCTTCGAGCAGGCGGAGGCGGAGGGCACACATACGGACAAGTTCGTCATCTTGCCCAAGTCCGCCGATGCTGAGCAGGCCGCGGCGGCGAAGGTGACCTGGGAGGTCGAGCTTCCGCACGAGGGGAGCTACTACTTCTGGCTGCGCTACCTGCCCAGCGGGGCGGCCGGCAGCCGAGGCGCGGCGGTCGCGCAGAGCATCAAGACGCTGCTGGATGGCGAGGCGGTCACGACGCTGGGCGGGGGCCTGACCGACCTGAGCGTCACTGACGGCCTGCTGCGATCGGACGCGGGCCAGCGCGAGCCCGGCGACATCCGCACCGACTTCTGGACATGGGCGAGGCCGGTGGGTACTGATCTCAACGCCGTCGAGCTCCCGGCAGGCAAGCACAAGCTGACGCTGGAGAGGCTGACGCCGGAGATTCGGTACGACACGCTGGTAATCACGAACGAGCCGTCCTACCTGCCGCCGGACGGCCGCCTGCGTCTGCGCTGAGCCGCGCGCGGCAGCATCTCAAATCGTGACGACCTGCGAGTTCCGCGGGGGGTGATCCCGCCGAGGCGGGACCGCCACGGACGGCTTGCACGAACGAGCCGTCCTACCTGCCCCGGGACGGCCGCTTGCGGTAGCGTTGACTTCGCAGCCGTTCTCCCGTCTCCCGATGCCGCCGAAGCGGGGGAGGGAGAGGGGCAGAGGCGAGGCATGATGCGCCGGCCAGTTCTGCTCTTGAGCCTTGTCGCGTCGCTATCGCCGTGTCGGGCGGACTACTGCCCGCCGGGCTCTCCCGCCTCGGGCGGGATGCGGGACGTCATGCTCGTCTACCTCGGCCAGGAGCCCGAGCGGTGGACCCGTGAGCGGTTCCTGCCCTATGTCGCCTACCTCGACAAGGACGCGGGAGGAGAGGCGCGTGACTGGTCCTACGACTCCTTCCTCTTCCTGATGTTCGGCGGCGCGCCATCGGGCGGCTCGTACATCCACGGCACCGCAAACAAGGCGGACTGGGAGGCTTACCTGGACCTCCTGTACTCGCCTGACCACTACCTGGCGGCGCTGGATGGCTGCATTGAAGAGGTCGGCCGGCGTCTTCGAGACACCGAGCACGTCTGCCCGATCATCATCATGGTCCCCTACCTGGCGAGGAAGCTGGAGCAGTTCGGGGACGTGGACGGCGACGGGCAGGACGAGAACCCGGCCGAGGACGCCGATCGCATCAAGGCCCTGAACTGGCTCATTGACGCCTTCCTCGACCGCTGGCGCCCCGCGCAATACCCGCACCTGAGGCTGTGGGGATTCTACTGGATGAACGAGGGCATACCGGAGCGCGACCGCGCCGCCGCCCGGGCGATCGGAGAGCACCTTCGGGCCAGGGAGATGGGCTTTCACTGGATCCCGTGGTTCCGCGCCCCGGGCTATGACCGCTGGCGCGAGTTGGGCTTCGACTTCGTGGTGATGCAGCCGAACTACGCCTTTGCGAAGGTCCCACGCGGCGCGGTGGTCCCGGACGAGGGCCGCCTGACGCGCAATGCCAACCTGGCGCGGAGTCTGGGCCTAGGCGTCGAGATGGAGCTTGGCTACAACATACATGCCGACCCCGCGGTCCGGCTCAACCTCCAGCTCTATCTCAACCACGGCGTGGAGGAGCTGGACGGATACATGGCCGGAGCCGTCCGCGCGTACTACCAGGGCCACGACTCCGTCGCGAGGCTCTACCACAGCGACCTGCCCGACTGTAATCGGCTCTACGACGACCTCTATCGGTTTCACAAGGGCACCTACCAGCGGCGCGCGGTGTCCCTGTGCGAGGGCGCGGATTGCAGGCTCAACGGCAGGCGAACGCCGCTGCTCACGGACGGCGTGTGGATGACGCGCGGAGAGCGCCCGGAGCGCGTGCTCGTCGCCGGATCGCCCTCCGCCATTGATGTAGACCTGGGTGCGGTGCAGGTGGTGGGCGATGTGCGCGTGCACGTGGCCGCGCGCGCCGAGGGCGAGCCGGCACCCCCCTCCGCCATCCGCGTGCTCATCAGCGCCGACGGGCAGGCCTTTGAGCACGCGGCGGAGGTCCCGTGCCCGCTGCTCGAATCAGCGGGCGAGTGGCAGAGCGGCTTTGCGCTGCTGATCTTCGAGCCGCGGCTGGCGCGCGCGCTGCGCGTTGAGGTCGTCGCGCCCAAGGGTCATCGGGTCGGCGTGGACGAGGTCGTAGCCTTTCCGGTGCGCCACCTGTTGTGGGGGGAGCCCTGCCGCATCGAGGGCGACTTGGCTGCGGATTCTGCGACGGCCGGCAGCCTGGCCCTCACCGATGGGCGCCTTCTCCTGCGCGAGGCGGGAAGCGGAGCAGTTCGCTTCACGAGCGAGCGTGGGGCCGTGAAGCTCGAGTTGGACACGACCTGGTATCTGGGCTCAGCGCTGGCGCACGCGCGCTGGCCTGATGGTGCGCAGCTTCCGTCCTGCCGAGTGACAGTCGCCAGCGGGGAGCTGAGCCATCAGTCCGAGCTTGTCATCCAGCCTGCCCCGGCGCGTGGCGAAGGCTGGTTCGTGTCTCGCCTGCCGCGCAGCGCGGCGCAGAGCATCAGCTTCGACCTCTCCGGCGGGCCGGGCGTGTCCTGGGACGAGCTCCAGGTGCGCCGCGCCCACCACCTCGCCCGCGACATGCCCTATGTTATCAACCCGCCCTTCGAGGGCAAGTATCCCGACACGGACGGCGTCGAGCTTACCGACGGCGAGTTGACCGAGCGCGGCTTCGGCGATGGCAGGACTGTCGGCTGGTATGACCAGCAGCCATCGGTAACGCTCGACTTGGGCACGCTCACCGAAGTGAGCGCGGTCCGCGTGCACAGCGAAGGCGGGGGATACGCGGCAGTTCGCCACCCGTCAGCCATCGAGGTCTGGGCTTCCGAGGACGGCAAGCACTGGCGACTGCTCCCCGGTGGTCAGCCCGAGAAGGAGGTCACCTTCTCGGAAGAGGCCGGGGAGGCAATCAACGAGCTTGCCTGGCTGCGCGTGGACCTTGCGCCGGCGTGGGCCCGGTATGTCAGGCTGCGCTTTGCCTCGCGCGCCTGGCTCATGCTGAGCGAGGTCGAGATCATCTCCGGCGAGGATAGCGTCGCAGGGGGATGCGCCTACTATCTCGCCCCGGCCCCGAAACCAAGCGCCAAGTACGGCGATGACGGCATTCGCCTGACCGATGGCGAGTGCACCCGTGCGGGCGGCGGCTGGAAGAAGGCGGTCGGCTGGAACAGCGGGACGCCGGAGGTGGTGGTGGACCTCATGCGGCCGGCGGAGGTCTCGCTGGTGCGGGCGCACTGCCTGGGTGGCGGGACCGCCGCAGTGTTCTTTCCCCGCACCATCGCGGTAGCGACCTCGCTGGACGGCCAGGACTGGTCCGAGGAGGTGGCGACCTCGGAGGTGCCGCCTGAGGCCGGCGATGAAGAGCTTGCCGCCTTCACGGCGGTCGAGCTTGCGCCTCGGCGGGCGCGCTACGTGCGCCTGCGCATCGAGCCGAGGGGCTGGGCAATGCTGGACGAGATCGAGGTCTACGCGCCGACGCAGCCCGAAGGGCCGTAGCCTCTCTCGCTCAAGTGCGGTACGCCTCAAGCAGTGGTTTCAAAACCCCCACGGACGGCATTGGCGGGGCTGCCTTCGTCCCGCCTCGCGGGACCACGGCGGACAGGCTTGGAAGCCCGCCCTGCGGGTATTTCTGAAACGGGCTCAAGTCTGAGGCGGGTTCGCCGCCAGCAGGTAGACGATCGGGCGGCTGCACAGCAGCCGGTACACCCGCGCGTAGGCCCCCGCTTCGAGCGCCTGGTTCACCTCGGCGACGGTCGCCTCGATCTGCTCGAGCGTGGTCGTGTTCGTGTCGAGAGACACCTCGCCGCCCTTCAACGCGGCGAGCGCCTCGCGGGCACGGTCGCGCTTTGCCCTCAGCTCCTGCACGCCCTCCTGGCAGAGCGCCACCTGCGCGCTCGCCGGACGCGCCCCGCCTGCCAGGTCCGCGCGGAAGGTCTTGATCTCGCTCGCGCCCAGCTCCAGCGGGATCTCCTGGCCCTCGAGCTGCACGTTCTCGATGAGGTCCAGCACCTTCCCCGCCCGGCTCATCGTCAGGCTGCCGCTCACCGGCCACGGGAAGGGGTTGACCACGTAGAAGTACAGGTGCGGCTCGCGCTCCAGCGCCCGAACGGCTATGTTGCGATCCAGGCCGCTGCGCGTGAGCGTCTGATAGACGCCCGCGGGCAGCGTGCGAACCACTCGCGCGACCGTGCGCACCTCCTGCTCCGGGCCGGAGTGCAGGCTGTTGTCGCCGACCCCGAAGCCGTGGAAGGTGGGCGTTGAGTGCGAGAGGATGTCGGCGTAGTGGGCCAGGTAGTGCTCGCGGCAGGGCGCCATCTCGTAGCAGACGGTGCCGCTACGCGAGCTGTCCACGAAGAAGTTGAAGCCCCACGAGCACCGCCGCTCCGGTGGGATGAGGACGTCGAGGTTCGTCTGCCGCACGGCCCTGGTCATCCCGAAGGTGTCGCCCTCCGGGCTGTAAAGCACGAAGTCATAGAACCGCTGGTAGCGGTTCCAGTAGACCTTCTCTGAGCCGATCCACTCCTTGATGCCCTGCTGGACGCCCTCGATCTCGCCGATGGCGGGCGCGTCAATGCCCCAACTGCGCAGGCCCGCCTCCACGCTCGGGAAGCCGTGCATCTGGTTGGCCCCCCAGTGGAAGCTGCACGTCCAGTCCGGGCGCCCCGCGCGGACCTTCGTCGCGATGCGCTGGACGACCGAGGTCACCGCATCGCACCGCCACTGGACGTACTGCTCCCACGCGTGCTCCAGGATCCACTCGCTGCGCTTACCGAAGCGCTCGGGATCATCGTCGGCAACGGGCACCTCGATGCCCGCCTCGGCTGCGAACCTGCGGATGGAGGTATCGTCGAAGGAAACGTCGGTCGCGTCGCCGCCGCGGCGGTAGGCGCATGGCGCGTAGTCCGGGATCTGATAGAAGCTCAATCCCTTCACCGCCGGATACGCCGCGGCCTGGGCGAGCAGATCGTCCACCGTCGCCAGGAGCTCCGCCTCGACGCGCGGGTGCTGGAAGTTGTAACCGATCCCCGCGTAGCGCCGGAACTGCTTGCCATCTCGCATCACCGGCCGGATAGTGTCCGCTCCCTGGTGCACTTGCTCGTCGGTGAACCGGTCGAGCTGCTCGAGGACGTCGCGGTTGGACCACTCCAGGTTCAGGATGACCTTCAGCCCGTTCAGCTCCGCGAGCCGCGCCATCAGGCCGATGGTGTCCTTTTCGTAGCTCCCGCCCCACATCACGGTTCGCGGCCCGGGGCGCTGGTAGTATATCTGGTAGTACTGCTGCACGGGCAGGACGATGGCGTTCTGCCCGCTGAAGCGCGCCCAGCGGATCATGTTCTCGTAGGCGCCCAGCAGGAGCGTGTAGGTGACATCCAGGTCCGTGACACGCCTGAGGGCCGAGCGCCCGCCCGGGGCGACCGCCAGCGAGTTGGCGATGGCGCACTCGCGCTCGTTCGCGTAGCCGTACAGGATCTCGTCGAGCGCGTTGGGAGAGGCCATCGCGGGCAGCTCGCCCCGCAGCTCGTAGATGCGGATGCGCGAGACCGCGCACGTTGCCTCCCAGTCGCACAGATTCTGGAGCCGAATGACAGCCTCGCGCTCGGCGGGCACATACAGGAAGCGCAGCGTCTCGATCCGGCCCGAGACCGGGAACCCATCGCCCACCGTGCGCGCGTAGCCGACCACGCCCTTCTGCTCGGGCTCGCTGATCGCCGCGCCGAACATGCGGAAGCGATCCTCCGGGTACTCCACCTCCACCAGGTGCCACGCCCCCGGATGCCGGACGCGGATGCGGTAGCCGAACCAGTCGGCGTAGCCGGGCCCGGACAGCCGGCAGCGCCCCAGCGGCGTGGTGATGACGCGCGACAGGGCCTCCTCCTTGCCGGTGAGCCTGCCGAGGTCCGCGAAGGCGTGCTGCTCTCCATCCGAGGTGCAGTCAATCTCGTCCACCAGCTCCAGGTCCATCCCCTCGCGGTAGTCGGCGCCCTTGACCGTGGGCTGGGCGATCTTGCCGATGACCACGACCTCCTGCTCCAGGGAGTCAACCAGCTCCTCGCCCTCCGCAAGCTCGATGCGCAGGTGGTACCCACCGCGCTTGACGCCCGGGCAGGCGAGGGCGAAGACGCGATCCCGACCTCTCACTCCCACCTCGCTCAGGGAGCCCGTTGCGACCTCCTCGCCGGTGAGCGCCTCGCGCAGGAGGTAGGTCGCGGCATACTCGCGCGTATCACCGCCGGGGATGGCGACATCCATCGAAATGCCCTCCGCCTCGTCGAAGATGGGCGAGGGGATGCCGCCGTAGCTGGGCCGCATGTATCCGACCGCCGGAAGCTCCTGGCGAAAGCCCGCCTTCGTCGCGCGAGCCGCCGCGGTCAGACCCCGATGGCCCTCCAGCTCGCGGGCGGTCGCGAACGGCCACTCCGCGTCGTCGAACTCCACGGCCGTCCAGCCCTCGGGGTTGTTCTCCGCGTAGCGCCAGGTAGCGTCCGAGACGAGGCGCTCCAGCCCGCCGCCCTCGTATCGCACGGTGCCCGCGAAGATGATGGTGCGGCGGATGTCCGTCCTGAAGGTGACCGGCTCCGTGAAGAGCGCGATGACGTTCTTGCCGGGCTTCAGTGCCGGCCCGATGTCGAACGGGTTGAGCTGATCGTGCGCGACCTCGGTGCCGTTCACGTAGACCGTGACGGCCTGCCGGTGCGCCCGCCAGAAACACCAGGCATCGCGCACCGGGCCCTTGACCTCGAGGGTCTTCCTGTAGTTGACCGGGCCCGTGTACCGACCGACGCGGAGCCAGTCAATCTCGATCCGGTTGTCCGGCTTGTCGAAGGACAGGAGCAAGCGCGTCTTCTTGTGCACCACCTGGGGGCCGTCCAGCTCGATCTCCTGCCAGTCGGTGCCCGTCAGCGTGACGCTGTTCTCGTTGCGGTAGCCCCTCGGGTCGAAGCGCGCGGTGACTGTGCTCTCCGGGAGGCTCTGCCGGATGCGCAGCCTGAGGCCGATGCCGTCCCAGTAGCGCCAGCCGGCGCCGACCAGCAGCCCGTCCCACGTCAGCCGCGCGTTGGCCTGCGTGGTGAACGAGAGCACGCCGTCCTTGACCTGCTGGTCGGTGAGCCTCTGGAAGGCGGAGATGCCCTCGGTATCGCCCTCGTCGAAGTCCCATGAGTCGCCCTCGAAGCTCTGCGCGTAGTCGTCAATCAGGCGAGGCGTAGGCTTGGTCGGCGGCGACATAATCCGAAGGCCCGGCGGGGCGTTGCGGTAGGGCGTGGGCGCGGGCGTGACGCTCTCCGCCTCGCGCGTGAAGCCCGGCCAGTAGCCGAACTCATCCTTCTGCGTTGCATGCTGGCCGAAGGCGCGGGGAATGCAGGGCGCTGCGGTCAGCACTGAGCATGCAGCGATGAGCCTCCAGACGCGGCCCCTGACGAACATAGGCTTGCCTCCAGCTCGCAGGCTTGATATGCGCTTGCTAGCGGTCCTCTTCGATTACCTCGAAGCCTATCAGCGCCCCTATGTCCTTGATCTGCTCCCGGAAGTCCCCGAGCGTCCCCGTGCGGTGGACGCCGTACATGTCGGGATAGAGATGGCTTTGCACCTTTCGCGCGTCATCCACCTCGACCACGAGCTTCGACCGGCACATGATGTTGGTGAGGTCTTTGTACAGCGCGTAGCCATCAACGGTGGTGCCGGTGTGCACCAGGATTGACTTGCTGGGGACATCAACTCGCCAGACGGTAGCCGGCTCGCCGGCCGGGTAGAGCACCTCCGAGGAAGCCCCGCACCCGGGCTGGCTGTGTCCCGACACTCGCCTCTCGGCGTGGTCCCTTATGATGTAAGGAACCCGGCGCTCTCCTCCCCACGGATTCCAGGGCGCGCCGCAGTGCATCACGATGCCGACCTCGTTGGCGACATCCACCATGAAATCGCCCATCATAGATGGCCGCCCGAAGGCATATTGCGCCAGCATATGCGTGAGCACCACGTTGACATGCGCCTGGCAGCAGCCAACGAGTCCGTCGAGCTGGAGCTGCGAGTTCCCCATGCTTGGCCAGGCCATCTCCTCGGGTTGGGGATTGCTCTTCAGGGACCTGATATGCGTCGCGATCACTGTCGCGTCGTGCTCCTCCGTCAGTATCTTCATCGCCAGGTACATCCTGGCGGAGTTGATGACCTCGCGTTCGGTGGTGCCCCTCATCTCCCTGGCGTCGGCCATCCACCGGTTGGCGATCTCTTGCGCCTGCTCCGGCTCGATGCGCTGAATACGCTCATTCGAGGCGACCTGCTCGCTGCCGATCTTCACAACTTCCGTGCCGAACGACTCACGCACAGCGGCGGTGAATATCTCGTTGAACTCCTCTGGCGGCTTCTGCCGCAGGTCCCCGGGGTAGGTCATGCCCCGGTCCCCGTGTTGCACATCAACGTACGGCCTGTCAGTTATGACCAACATCCTCGATCTCTTCATCGTCGCCAGTGCTGTGACCAGCCGTATTTTCCCCACCAGGTCCTCGAACATAGCCGCCGACCGCGCCGGGTCGCAGACGTTCGCCCGGTCCAGCGTCGCCGTCAGTATCCCGCTGCGCTCGCAGAGCAACTTGTACGGGAAATGCGAGAATCCGGGGAAGTTGTAGACGGCTATCGTCGGCAGCCCGGTCAGCGCCAGCCTGTAGTCCTCCAGACCGCCGAAGATGAGCAGCCCATCGAGCTTGTCTTTCTGCCCCTGCGCCTCGGCGATCACCGCATCGAGCTTCGCGTCTCCCCTGGTGAGGTCCCTGACCTGGAACTCGACGCCCGCGCACTCGGCCTCAAGTTCGCGCACCACGTCCTCGTTGGTGGTCGGCTGAATCTGCTCCGACTCGAAGTGCGTCACCCCTCGGCCTGCGAACACCGCAAGGAGCTGCGCGTTCTCCTGGCTCATAGCCCGGCCTCCTTCTGGGCGGACGCCTACTCCTTCTCCCGCTGGTAGTCAACGGTCAGCTTCACGCCCTCGCGGAACGCTACCCGAGGCTGCCAGCCGAGGATCTGTTGCGCCCGGGTCGCGTCGAGGGCGCTGTGACGCACATCGCCGGGGCGCTCGTCGCCGTAGATCGGCGGCTCGTCAAAGCCCACCGCCGCCGCCACCGCATCGTAGACCTCCTGGTCGGTGGTCTGCACGCCGGTGCCGATGTTGAGGACCTCGCCATCGGCTCGATCCAGGGCCAGGACGTTCGCCTGGGCAACATCCCCGACGTAGACGTAGTCGCGGGTCTTGTCGCCCCGGCCGAAGATGGTGGGTCGCTCGCCCGCCAGCATCAGTCCGGCGAAGATGGCGTTCACGCCGGCCTCGCCGTGCGGGTTCTGCCGGGGCCCGTAGATGTTGGCGTAGCGCAGGATCGTGTACTTCAGCCCCCGGAGCCTGCCGTACAGCTCCAGGTAGACCTCGCCGGCGAGCTTCGAGGCGCCGTAGTGGGAGATGGGGCGCAGAGGATGGCTCTCGTCGGCGGGTATGCGCTCAGGCTCTCCGTAGATGGCGCCGCCGCTGGAGGCGAAGATGACCTTGGCCGCCTGCACCGTGAGCGCCGCCTCGATGACGTTGATCGTGCCGATGATGTTGGTGCGGGCATCGAACTGCGGCTCGGCGACAGAGCGGCGCACATCCATCTGCGCAGCGTGGTGATTGATGAGCTGCGGCTGCTCCTGCTCGGCGACCGTGAGCAGGGCGTCGAAGTCGGTGATGTCCACCTCGTGGAAGGCCGCCTGGGGGTTGAGGTTGCTGCGGCGGCCGGTGGCGAGGTTGTCCACGACGACCACGTCGTGGCCCTCGGCAAGGTAGCGGTCCACGAGGTGAGAGCCGATGAATCCAGCGCCGCCGGTGACGAGTATTCTCATGTCAGCGTTCCGCCTCTCAGGTGACGCCCGCGTCCTCCAGCAACTCCGCGAAGTCCATCGCGTTCTGGATGGCCTGGGCGTTGTAATGGTTGTTGAAGAACAGGTAGGTGTCCTCGGTCTCGGCGGCGAGCTGCGCCACCTTGTCAACCCACTCGGCGAGTTCGTCCCGGGAGTAAAGGTAGTCGTACCGCTCCCAGGCCTCGTCGTGCTGCCACCATTTCTTGTAGTTGCGCCCGTGGAAGCGCACGTAGCCGATGTCTGAGGTTGCCTCGGCCACCGGCGGGAGGAGGCTGGAGAACTGCGGCTGGTCCACGCAGCAGAAGCCGAGGCCGTGCTCGCGCAAGAACTCGAAGGTCTCGTCGCGAATCCAGCTCCGATCGCGGAACTCGATGACCACCGGGACCTCGGGCATCAGCTCGGCGAACTCGCGCAGATACTGCACGTTGTCCCTCGTGCACTTGAAGGAGTTGGGGAACTGCGCCAGCACGCAGCCGAACTTGCCCTGCTCGCGCAGCGGGTCCAGCGCGGCGATGAACTCCTCGAAGACCGCGGCCCGGTCCTCGCCCGGCTCGTGGGTCATCTCGCGGTTGGCCTTGATGACGAACCTGAAGTCGGGGCCGGTCTTGGCGGACATCGCCCCCAGCGTCCTGGCGTTCGGCAGCCGGTAGTAAGTGTAGTTGACCTCGACGCACGCGAAGTGCTGCGCGTAGTGATCCAGGAACTTGTTCTTGGGGGTGCCCTTGGGGTAGAACCTGCCCAGCCAGTCGTCGTACGAGTAGCCTGAGGTGCCGATGTGAATCATCTGCCCACCTCCCTGGGGCCCGGTCAGGCCCGAAGAGCCCCTCCGTGGCGCTCGGCGGACTGCTCGGTGCTATGCACGGCTACCTGGCCGGCGACGATCACCCGCTCGATGCCGACCGGGAACTGATGGGGCTCGGCGTAGGTGGCGGTGTCAATGATGCGCTCGGGGTCGAAGATAACCAGGTCGGCGCGCTTGCCGGGGGCGATGAGGCCGCGGTCGGTGAGGCCCAGGCGAGAGGCCGGAAGGCTGGTGATCTTGCGGATGGCCTCCTCCAGGCTCAGGACGCCATCCTCGCGGACGTATCTGCCGAGCAGACGCGGGTAGGTGCCGTATGAGCGCGGATGGGGACAGCCCGAGGAGAGCGGGCCGTCAGGGGCGAACGCGAGCCCGTCGGTGCCCACGCAGCCCAGGGGGTGAGCCAGCGCCTTCAGCATGTCCTCCTCGCACATCGAGAAGATCACCACGTTGACGAAGCCATCCTCCGCCACGAGCAGGTCCAGCGCGACGTCAAGGGCGGGAAGGCCGCGCTCGTCGGCGATCTGCTGGAGCGTCTTGCCGACCAGAGGCTGGTTGGCCTCGGTCTCCACGCTCGCCACCA
Source organism: uncultured bacterium (assembly GCA_965603135.1). Lineage (GTDB taxonomy): Bacteria > Armatimonadota > Zipacnadia > Zipacnadales > UBA5352 > CBFDBV01. Next base: position 2,116 of record CBFDBV010000053.1, on the reverse strand, counting down.
TCGTCTTGTCGAAGGGCAGGTCGAACTCGGGAGCATCCGGCTCGCCCGCCTCCCAGGCGGCCAGCTCCTGGCGCAGCCGCTCGCGGGCCGCCTCGTCGGCGAGGATCGCCAGCATCTTCGTCGCGCCGTCGGCGTGTACCCAGGCGGGCAGGGAGGGTCCGAGATGCCGGCTGCCTGCCGTGTACGGATAGACGTCAAAGGCCACGTCCAGGCCCGCTGCGCGGTGGCGCTCGATGGTCTCCAGGGCCTCGTCCATCTTGCCCCACCAGCGCTCGCCGGCGCACTTGAGGTGGTCTATCTGGAGGCGTAGGCCCTCGGCGGCGCGCAGGCCCATCTCGCAGAACTCGGTGATCGCCTCGATCAGCTCCGCGCCCTCGCTGCGCAGATGCACGCTGACCAGCCGGTCGCGCTCGGCGGCGACGCGGCAGAGCGCCTCGATCTCGGGGGGCTGGGCGAAGTAGCCGGGCGCGTAGACCATCCCGAAGGACAGGCCCAGGCAACCCTGATCGAAGCACTCGCGCAGGGCCGCGCACATCGCCGCCAGCTCCGCCGCGGTGGGCGGGCGGTCCTCGAAGCCCATCGCCCAGGCGCGCAGCGCGCTGTGACCGACCATCGTCGCTGCGCTGTAAGGCGGGCGCGCGGCGTCGAGGCGGTCCATGTAGTCGGCGGGCGAGAGCCAGTCCCACTCGACCGGGGCGGAGATGAAGGCCATGGTCGCGGCCAGCTCCGCCCGGTGCTCCTCGCGCACGGGGTACGGCGTCAGGCCGCATTGCCCGTTGAGTTCCGTGGTGATGCCCTGCTGGATCTTGCTCTGCGCGCGTGGGTCGGCGAGAAGGGTCAGCTCGGAGTGCGAGTGGCAGTCAATGAAGCCGGGCGCGACGGTGAGGCCGGAGGCGTCAATGACCGTCGCGGCGTCGGCGGCGGAGAGGTCGCCGACCGCCGCGATCTCGGTGCCGTGCACTGCGAGGTCTGCGGCGACGGGCGCCGCTCCTGAGCCATCAACCACCGTGCCGCCGCGTATCAGCAAGTCGAACAACAATACCATCCCTCTCTCAGATCGGCGCCACCGGCTCCAGCAGGCGGCGGAAGGCGTCCGCGTGGGCCTTGAAGGCCTCCGGGCCGCGGCGGTCGCCCATCTTCAGCGTCAGGAAGCCGTCGAAGCTGCGGCAGGAGAAGATGGAGATGAGCTCTTTCACCTCGCCATTGCCCTGGCCGGGAAGCGCGTAGGCCGCTCCGCCCGGCACGCAGCCATCGGTCACGTAGAGGGCGCGCGTGAAGCGCTTGAGCTTGTGCTTGCGGTAGGTGCCGAGGAACGGCTTCTCGCCCAGGTTGGCGAAGTGCCCCGGGTTGAAGCAGAAGCCGAGCCGATGGTCGTCCGCGAGCGCGAGCAGCGGCGCCTGGCAGGCCTCGCCGCTGTGCCAGCAGCTTCCGGGCACGTTCTCGAAGACGAGAGTGACCATCGTGGCGTCGGCCCACTCCAGGGCCTCGCGCAGGCGAGCGATGGCCGCCTCGGCGTCGGTCCCCTCCGGGGGCGAGGGCAGCTTCACCAGCGGGGCCTGGATCGCCTGCGCGACCTCAAGGGCGGAGCGAATGCGCTTGGTCGGGGCCTCGCCTCCGGCGATGAACTCCTCGGGCGTCAGGCCGCAGTGCAGGCAGCTCACGGCCATCTCGCGGGCGTCAAGCTCCGCGATGAACTGCGCGCCCGGGCCCTCGCCGCCGGTCAGCAGCTCCGCGCCGAGCGTGGGGCCGAGTTCGATGCAGGGGATGCCCTCGTTCGCGACGGCCTGGAGGGCCTCGTCGGCCTCTGCCAGGCTCCCCGCAAGCTCATCGAGCAGCGCGGAGGCGGTGAAGTCGTAGCGCGCCAGGTCGTGGGCCTTGATCCTCGCGCGCTGCCTCACGCAGTCGTCGCAGTTGGGATTGTCGCAGAGCACGGCCGTGGGGTCCCGGCGCAGGGCCTCGACCTCGATCTCGACGGCGCTGCCCGCGTGCAGGAGCCGGCAGACGGCCTTACCGACCTTGCCGAGCTTCATCGCGCCGCGCTCGCGGAAGAGGCGGTCGAGGCCGATGAAGTCGCGGTGCGGGCCGGGGAAGTGATGGAGGACCTTGGTGCGCTCGA
>CBFDBV010000052.1:0-15667 GCA_965603135.1 uncultured bacterium | reverse complement strand
GGCCGATCTCGCGTAGCGCGGCCTTGATCTGGTCCTCATACACACGGGTCTTGTTCGTCGGGTCGGTCACGCGTGCAGGGCTCCTCCCGGTTGGGTCTGAAGATGATTGTGCACTCCGGCGGGCGATTCCTGCAAGTCTACCGCAAGAGGCCGCCTATACACGGAGCCTGACCCCACAAGGGTGGGCAACCGCGCTCCGACCAGCGTTCGTGTTCGGGGTGTGTTCTCTTCTGCATGAGGCGAGCGAGGAGCCGTTGGGCGCTCCCCTTGGGCAGCGACACGCAGGAAGAACGCTGGTTGCACGTTTCCTGGCAGTGACTGCGTGGGCCGAGTCGCAGGGCCTCTGGATCATTGTGATCGGTCACGAAGCCGGATGGAAGCGGTGCGTGGGCGTGCGTAGCGCGAGCAGCAGATGTTCGGCCTACGTACATCGGGTCGATTTGTGACAAAAACAGGAACAAGAGGAGCCTCAAGTTTCTGGGAAAAATGCCGACACAAGGTTGATAAAGGATGCCTTGATCCCACCGAAGCCCAGGGTGCACAGCCCCGTCCTCCCGCCGTTCAGCAGCATCTACACCCCAGGGTCAGCGCCTATCATCAGATCACTGAGCCCCTTTCACCTCCGGCCTTGCATCCAAGGCTGGCGTTGCAGCCGCCATCTAGGCAGAGTCGCGACGCAGGGAGTTCATTGTTGAGCGCCGACCGCAGCATACGCACACAGCACGGAGGTGCCCCCTATGCGGCCAAGGTCGTCGACAATACGTCTGAGGTTCAGGGCCGACCCCGTACGCAAGCAGGTGCAGGTGACGGAGGTGGAAATGCGCCAGGCGCTTCGGGCAACGCGCTGGAGACGCGGCAATCCGTGCATCCTGAATGACTACCGGATCATCGTGATCGTGGAGTTCGCCACTCATCAAGTCAGACTGTCGCTCACTGAATCCCAGATCAGAGAGGCGATATCTGCGACCCGATGGCGCGGATGACGCTGGCTGTGCGCTTGACGGTTGGCAGGGGCATTGCTAAGGTAACCAAGCCAGCACGGTCATGGGCGACCGACGAAGTGCGTGTTGTCACACACACACGGCGCCTGGACGTTCTTTTCCGGGCTTCTACTCGACAACGATCATATCGTAGATGCGCAGCTCGGGGACCGTGAAGGCGATGCAGCCGTCGGCGACTGTCTCGAAGGACAACTCCTGATCTGCGTCCAAGTCCGGCCACTTGAGGGTGACCTTGCTGACGGTCATTCCCTCGTCGGGCCGCAGGGTCACCTTGAGGTCGCGCTCCGGGTGAAGTTCGGGGTCCCACTCGCGCCGGAGACCCTCGGCCTTGTTGTTGGGCTTGCCGCCCCAGGTGCCCTCCTCCAGCAGCTTCAGGAATGACTCGGAAAGCCCGCTCTCGGCCGCCTTCTCCGGGTCGCGCCACCACTGGCTGTACTTCTCCTTGAGCGGGATGTTGAAGTTGACCAGGTGCACCAGGAGCTTGCCGTCGCGTGTGCGCATAACCGTGTGCTCGGTCGTGTCGGCCTCATCGGCAACCTCGCAGGTGAGCGGGCCGCTGGCGGCCCATCGCACCTGGTCGGGAATCATACGCAGGAACCTGGTCAGCTCGTACTCGAACTCCGGGATGCCGGTGGTCATCCAGCGGTTGGGGCCCTCGTAGAAGGTGACCGGGCAGTCGCCGCGCGGCAGGTACGACACGCGCCCGGGGCCGTAGTCCCAGCGCTTCGGCTCGGTCGGGAAGTCGCCGTCCACCAGCACCTGGCCCTCGGCGCGGAAGCGTCCGTAGCCATCGTGGGTGCCGGTCTCACCGAAGATGACCAGGCCGCCGCCCCGGTTGAGGAATCGCACGATCGCGGCCGACTGCTGGTCCGAGATCATCGGCACGTGCGGCAACACCAGGACATCGAGGTCCGCGAGGCCCTCGTCCGTGATGTCCGCATCGCCCAGCGAGACGTAGAAGATCGAGTTGTCGGTCAGCAGCCGGCCCACGGCGTAGCCCACCGAGCTGAGGCCCGCGTAGGCCTGCTGCACGGAGTTCCAGAGGCCGACGTTGGAGTGCAGCCTCGCGCCGGTGAGGAGATCGGCATTCGCGATGAAGAAGTCGTTGTATCTGATGACCGCCTGCTGCTGCTTCGGGCTGATGACGCCGAGGTAGGTGTACGAGTAGTCGGGCACCACGCCGTTCGCGTAGGCCTCGGCGAAGATGGCCTTCGTGGCGTTGTCACAGCCGGGGGAGTGCGAGAGGTGCCACCAGCCGATCGCGACCATCACCACGCTCGGCCGGCCCTTCGCCGCTGCCGCCAGGTAGCGGTACTGATGGGCCGGGGAGTACAGGTAGCGGCCCTCGGCGTACGGCTTGTCCTCGTACCACCAGCCGCCCGGCTTGCCGAGCAGCACCAGCGGGCGTCGCGCGTGCTCGACGAGGCCGAAGTCCTGCACCCGGTTGATGAGGTCGTAGTTGAGCGCGGGCCCGTAGGTGCCGCTGAACTCCACGTAGAGGTCCTTCCAGGAGTGACAGTAGTTGCAGGAGATGGTGAAGTCCGGGTCGCGCTTGCGGGCATGCTCGCGCAGCATCGCCAGAAGCTGCGGGCTGGCCTGCGCGTGAAAGCGCTCCCAGGCGGTCCACAGGGGCCGCGTCTCGTCGGCGAGTTCGGTCGGCGGCTCGAGCGTCGCCAGGTCCTCGATGCCGAGGACTTCGGCGCGCTCCTGGTCCGTGTACATCTCGGCCAGGAACTCCCGGAACGCGGTCTTGCAGTCGTCGCAGTAGCACGCGCCCTTCGCGTTCCAGACGCCGGTCGAGTCCAGGTAGCAGCCGTCATAGCCGGCGTCAATCATCATGTCAATGAGGCCGCGGGCATAGCGCTGGTAGTCGGGATCGTAGGAGCAGAAGTAGTACCCCGCCGGGCCGTGGAAGCTGTACGGGATGGGGGTGCCGTCGGCCTTGACCTGGATCCAGGTCATCGGGTCCGTAGTGGGCCGCTCGCCGAAGTACTCCTGGTACTGCTGCTCCCAGCGGTTCTCGAAGAAGTCGAACCATCGCTTCAGCGGCCCCTCATGGCCCTCGGTCTTCTCCACCGGCGCATCGGGTTCGCCGTACAGGAAGGTGCCCGGATGGTAGCCGAGGACCTTGATGCCGTGCTCGTGCAGGAACTCGTTGTCCTGCTTGACGATGTCGAGCAGGCGGTCGTGCTCAGCGCGGTCGGGGAGGGCGGTGCCACGAGGGAAGCCGGTCAGGCAGACGTGCGTGGGATGCGAGGCCAGGATGAACTCGTGGTACTCGGGCTTGCGCACGGTGCCGAAGCTGTGCCCCCAGCACCAGCGGAACTGCCCGAACTCGGCGGTGAGGTCCTCATCCTGCGCCGTTGCGGCGAGGCACAGACCGAGGGCGATCACCACGGCGAAGACGCACGTACGCACACGCATAGTTTGCACCTCCCAGGACGGCGCCGGGCGCGGGTCACTGCTCGGCGGAGGGCAGTTCGCGAGGCGGGGTCAGCCTCCCTGCCCGGTGAGGTAGTCGTGGATGGCGGCTGCGGCGCGGCGGCCGGCGCCCAGGGCCTCGATGACGGTGGCTGAGCCGGTTACGATGTCCCCGCCCGCAAAGACGCCGGGCTTGTCCGTGGCGCCGGTCTCGGGATCGGCGACGATGTAACCCCGGTCGTTGACGCCCAGGTCGGGCGTGGTGTCCTTGATGAGCGGGTGGGCGCCGGTGCCGATGGCGATGACAGCGGTGTCGCAGGGCATCTCGAACTCGGAGCCCTCAACTGGGATGGGCCGCCGCCGGCCGCTGTCATCGGGCTCGCCCAGCTCCATGCGGATGCACCTGGCGCCGGTAAGCCAGCCGTCGTCGTTGCCCAGGAAGGCCACCGGCGTGGTCAGCAGCTCGAAGTTGATGCCCTCCTCCTCCGCGTGGTGGATCTCCTCTGCGCGCGCCGGCATCTCCTGGCGCGAGCGGCGGTAGACGACGGTCACGTTCTCGGCGCCGAGGCGCTTGGCGGTGCGCGCCGAGTCCATCGTCACGTTGCCCGCGCCGATGACGATGACGTTGTCGCCGCAGAAGACGGGCGTGTGATACTCGGGGAAGCGGTTGGCGTGCATCAGGTTGATGCGGGTGAGGAACTCGTTGGCGGAGTACACGCCGAGCAGGTTCTCGCCGGGAACGTCGAGGAAGCGAGGCAGGCCCGCGCCGCTGGCGATGAAGGCGGCATCGTGCTCCTCCAGCAGCTCATCAAGGGTCGCCGTCCGGCCCACCACGAAGTTGGTACGTATCTGCACGCCCAGGTCCCGGGTGTAGTCAATCTCCGCGTCGAGCACCTCGCGCGGGAGGCGGAAGGGCGGGATGCCGTAGCGCAGCACGCCGCCGGGCTCGTGGAACAGCTCGAAGATGGTGACCCGGTGGCCGAGCTTGGCAAGGTCGGCCGCGCACGCCAGGCCGCCAGGCCCGGAGCCGATGACCGCGACCTTCTTTCCGGTTGGGTCAGCAGCCTGGGGCCCCTCAACCTCGTCGTGCTCGCGCTCGTAGTCGGCGACGAAGCGCTCCAGGCGGCCGACGGCGACCGGCTTGCCGTCCTTGCTCTTGGCGAGCACGCAGGTGAGTTCGCACTGCGTCTCCTGGGGGCAGACCCGGCCGCAGATGGCCGGGAAGACGTTGGTCTCCTTGATCTTGCGCGCGGCCTCGACGAACTTGCCCTCGGCTACGAGCGCGATGAACTCCGGTATCTGCACGGCCACCGGGCAGCCGAGCACGCACTTGGGCTGCTTGCACTGAAGGCAGCGGGTGGCCTCGAGCTTCGCCGTCTCTTCGTCGTAGCCGAGCGGCACCTCGTCGAAGTTCTTCACGCGCTGCTGGGGCGGCTGTTCGGGCATCGTCTGACGCGGGGGGCGCTGCTTCTTGCTCTTGCTCAACGTGGCTTACCTCTCTTCCAGCTTGCAGCCATGATGCTCTGTGCAGTGCGTCTCCAGGTCCTTGTACATTCCCTGGCGCTTCATCAGGAGATCGAAGTCCACCAGGTGTGCGTCGAACTCGGGTCCGTCCACGCAGGCGAACTTGGTCTCGCCACCCACCTCCACGCGGCAGCCGCCGCACATCCCGGTGCCGTCCACCATGATCGGGTTGAGACTGACGACGGTGGGTATGTCGTGCCGCCGGGTGAGGTCGGCGACGGCCTTCATCATCGGCGTGGGGCCGATTGCCACAACCATGTCTATCTGCACGCCCTGCTCGATGAGGTCCTGGAGGGCCTCGGTGACGAAGCCCTTGCGACCGTAGCTGCCGTCGTCGGTGCAGATCTCGACGCGCTCGCATATCTCGCGGAGGCGCTCCTCGAGAATGACGTGCTCTTTGCTGCGCGCACCGTTGATGCCGATGAGAGTGTTGCCGGCATCCTTGAGGGCCTGGGCAATGGGAATGACAGGGGCCATCCCGTAGCCGCCGCCCATCACGACGCAGGTGCCGAAGGTCTCGATGTGCGTGGGCTTCCCCAGGGGGCCGACGAGGTCGAGGATCTCGTCGCCGACCTGCATATCGGCCAGGAGTATCGTCGAGACGCCCACCGCCTGGAAGATCAGCTCGATGGTGCCCGCTTCGGGGTCGGAGCTGACGATGGTCAGCGGGAAGCGCTCGCCGTGCTCGTCCACGCGCAGGACGACGAACTGCCCGGCCTTGCGCCGCGCGGCGATCTCGGGAGCCCGGATGTGGTACTGAAAGGTATCCGGCGCGATCTCGTCGCGCGCGACTATCTCGTTCAAGGGCTCGACCTCCTGGAACATCAGCACCGCGCCCCATGACCGGGGTCACAGAGCGCGGTCAGTTCGCGTCGCATGCCGCCCAACTTGAGAAGAGAGCTTAGCACATCTTCGTCGCCGGCGCAACGGCAAAGGCAAACCGCCGACATCCGACAACCGACATCCGACCCACGACCACGGCAACCACAAAGGCAAACCGCAGACAGCGCAGAGAACGGCAGAGAACGCAGAGAACGCACAGAACGACTCAACCATCACGAGTTGACGGCCAACGCCGTGACGCCTCCGCCAGCAGACTGAACTGACAGACACGAATCTGGGTTCTGCCCTGCATGGCGGGGGCACTTGTCGCGGGTAGCTTGAGCGGGGGGAACGGCCTCAGGTGGGGAGGATTCCGCGATGCGAGGGCGGAAGTTAACAGCCCGGCGACAATGCGCGCACGCAGGGGCTAGGGCGGGCTGGCGGCGTGCAGATTCGTGGGTAGGGTTGTCTAGGGTTTGTCGCAGGAACCTGCACAGACTTATGTTGCATTTCTCGCGCAATCGGGTATAATGGTTAATGATAGACCGGGCCAAGAGTCGGCAAGCAATGGCCCAGCGCAGGGGAGGGAAGCCGAGGAGGTGCGGAACAATGAAGCGGCGCGGACAGTCGTGCCCCTTCTCGTACGCGTTGGTGAGCGCAGCCCGGCTCCAGGATGACTCGGTAGGGATAGGGCTCATATTCAAGGCTCGTGATCGCAGCACCACGAAGAAGATAAGCCAGGCTCTGGCGCACAGCGACGTGGATACAGCAACCTACGAAGCCCTGAGGATAGCCCTGGAAGAGGCCATCGCAGGCGGAGGCGGCTCGCTCACCTTCTACGTGGACAACCCACGGGTGGTCCAACAGCTTACGGGCGCAGCGAAGGTCCCCCCGGCGGTGCTGGGGGCCAACCTGCAAGTGCGGGCGCTGATGAACGAGGCGGGCGCCGTGACGGTGATACCGGTGACGCGCACGCGCGCGTTCTCAGCCTGCAAGGTGGCCGAGCGAGCCGTGGTCACGGCGAGCCCGACAGTACGGGAATACGTGACGCCCAAGCTGCCTCTCGTCCTGGAAGACGCGAGCGTGTGAACGACAGCGAACGACGGCCAACGACGGCAACGACGAAGGCGAACCGCAGAGATGCGGAGAGCGTAGAGAACGCAGAGAACGACCCAACGACACGGGCAAACGGCAGGCGAACTCAGAGCTCCGCGAGCAAGGTGGGCGCATGCACACCAACCTGGGTGGTGGCCCACATGAAGCTACGTCTCGATGCTGGCCTTGCGTGGAGGGTGCTTGACGTCTCCTCCTTGACACCGTAGTATTCCCCCGTCGCGCTCCAGTATCCGTGCGTGTGTCGGTAGGGGCAAGGCCGGCTGGCGTCACTGCTTGCACGTTTGGGCGGTGGCTGGCCCAGGGGCATCTGTTCCCTCACGCGGCAACCGGAGGCACCACCAGGCGGTTGTCCGGAGTCTGAGGTCTGAAGTCTGATGTCCGAACTCGGAGGTCCGAGAATTGATATACCTGGATAATGCGGCGACCACGCGGGTTGCCCCGGAAGTGCTTGAAGCGATGACCCCGTTCCTGGGTGATGACTACGGCAACCCCAGCAGCATCTACTCGCTGGCGGGGCGCTCGGCTTCGGCGCTTGAGACTGCGCGTCAGACCCTCGCCGACTACGTGGGCGCCTCCGCTGATGAGATCATCTTCACCGGCGGGGGCTCGGAGGCCGACAACCTGGCCATCAAAGGCTGGGTGGGCAGGAAGCCCACCGGACACGTCATCACCTCGGCCATCGAACACCACGCGGTCCTGCATACCTGTCAGTCGCTCGAACGCGACGGGTACGATCTGACCGTGCTGCCCGTGGACGGCAACGGCCTGGTGGACCCCGAGGATGTGCGCAGGGCCATCCGCGAGGACACCGCGCTCGTCAGCGTGATGCACTCGAACAACGAGGTCGGGACCATCGAGCCGATCCGGGAGATATCCGAGGTAGCCCGCGAGGCCGAGGTGAAGATGCACACCGACGCGGTGCAGTCGCTGGGGAAGGTGCGGCTGGATGTGGAGGAGTTGGGCGTGGATATGATGGCCCTCTCGGCTCACAAGGTCCACGGGCCCAAGGGCGTGGGCGCTCTGTACGTGCGCAAGGGCACGCGGCTGCGACCGCTGATCGAGGGGGGCGGGCAGGAGCGGCGGATGCGGGCGGGGACCGAGAACGTGGCCGGGATCGTGGGCTTCGGCCGGGCCGTGGAGCTCCTGCCCGAGGAGGGGCAGGAGGCCATCGAGCGGATACGCGAGCTGCGCGACAAGCTCATCGAGGGCGTGATGGTGGGCATCCCGGAGGTCATCCTGACCGGGCATCCTGAGAAGCGCCTGCCGAACCTCGCCAGCTTCTGCGTGCGGTACATCGAGGGCGAGGGGATGCTGCTGTCGCTGGATATGCTGGACATCGCGGCCTCCAGCGGCTCGGCGTGCACCTCGGGGTCGCTGGAGCCGTCGCATGTGTTGCTGGCGATGGGCTACCCGCACGAGATCGCGCACGGCTCGCTGCGCCTGAGCCTGAGCCGGTACACGACGGAAGAGGAGATCGAGCGGGTGCTGGAGGTCCTGCCGCCGATCGTCCAGCGCCTGCGCGATATGTCGCCGCTGTACGCGGAGACGATGAAGCAGAAGCGAACGAGGGAGAGCGGATGAAGCGGATGGGCTTGCTGTTGGCGGCCTTTGCGGTTCTGAGCTGCGGCTCGTGGTCCGTCGCCCAAGAGGTTGTCTCGTCCTATGTGATGGCGGACAGCGAGGCGGTCGAGGAGGCCGTCGGGGGCACACTGTTCGCTCATCTTGCGGCGGGCGACAGGGCCCTCTCTGCAAGCGAACTCACAGTCGGCGGGCGAGCGGTCTCCGAGTGGCGCGCGGAGAGGCAGATAGCCTGGTGGCGGCTGCGGCCCGAGCCGATAGCCCCCGGCAGTCATGGTATGCTGACCATCCGCTTCCAGCAACTGCCGGAGGGCGACACGATTGAGCTGGGCCTTGGCGACGCGGAGCTGGAGGCCAGCCTGGCCCCCCCGGCGATGCGCTTTGCGGCGATGGCGGTGGACCAGGGGCGCTCGCGAGTGACGGCACACGTGGAGCGCGAGCAGCGAAGCCGGGAGGGGATTGCCGCGGTGCTGGTGGACGGGCGTCCTGCGTCCGAAGGCGCGCGCGTGATCGGCTTCGCGGCGGGCGTGTGCCCGATCGTCATCAACCTCGACCCACCGTGGCAAGCCGGAACGTACCACGTCATCTCCGTGGCGACCTCGGCGGGCTCTGTTGTCTCCGCCGAGGTGCGGGCGAGAGACGACTTCTTCGAGATAGGGACCTTCGGCAATCATCTCTTTGAGGACTATGCGTCGCACGCGATAAACGTGTACCAGAGTTTCGGGTATCTACCGGCTGAGAAGCTCGCAGCAGCCGGACAGCAGGGCCTGCGAGTGACGATGCCGGCGTTTCGCGCGCGCCGGGCGTACTTCCTGGACGGCTTGCCGACGGCAGAGGAAGAGGAACGTATTGCACAGGTTGCGGGGTGCCCTGCGCTGCTGGCCTGGTATCTGGAGGATGAGCCGGACTGCTTCGACTGGAGCTACGCGGGCACATTCGATCACTGGGTCGAGCTGGGCTTCGCCAACGAGGTTCGCGTGGCGAGCGTTGAGCTTGAAGAGGTCGGGGAGCGTATCCTTGTCTGCGAACTTCAGGTGCCGGAGGGCGAGGACTGGCGAACCGTGGCGGAAGTGCGGCCCGAACCAAGTGGGGAGAAAGGCGTCGAGTCGCGGCAGATTCCCCTGGCGTCGCCTGAGCCGGTGGCGGTGACCGCGCTTCGCATCTACATCCCGAGATGCACGCGCTTCGCGGCCATCAGGGAGCTTCGCGTCTTCGACGACCAGGGAGCCGACCGCATCGCCGAGGCGAAGATCGCGGTGTCATCGCGTTGGGACCGGCTGTACGGGAGAGATACCCGCGGGCCGGAGAAGATGCGTGACGGCGACCCGAAGACGTACTGGCAGGCGGGCCACTCGCGCCGAAGCTGGGTGGGAGAGACGGGGCTGGAGATGGTGCGGCGGGCCGAGATGTGTGCCCGGCTCGACCCGGTGACGGCGATGATGTGCCTCGTGGACAACACCTACCGCCCGGGCAACTACTTCACCTACGCGCATGTGGCCGATATCTTCGACACGGACCCGTATGTGTCGCCGGCGATGGAGCGGGAGGTCAACTTCTCGTTTGTGGCGTGGGCCACTTCTCTGTGCCGGGCCGCGGCGGCGCCCAGGCCCGTGTGGATCACGCTCTGGATGGGCTGGGGTGCGAACCACTGCCGCGCCTTCACCGAGCCGGAGGAGCGCATCATGGCCTTCTACGCTCTGGGAGCGGGCGCGCGCGGGATCAACTACTACCTTCATTCGGGCGGCAGCCGCAGCATCTGGGACGGCATCCGCGCGACCGGCCGGCGCGAGGAGGGCCTGGCGCTGTGGGAGGGCGTCGGCAGACTGAACCGGCAGCTCGCCCGCGCCGGGCCGTGGCTGGCGCGTTCCTGTCCGGTGGACCTGGTGAGGACCGCGCCCGAGGGCGTGTCGGCCAGCACGCTGCTGGTCGCGGATGAAGCGATCGTGCTGGTGGCCGTGAACACGCTGTCCGTTGGCAAGGGCGAGGAGTTCGAGGCGAAGCCGATAGCTGACGCCCGGGCGACCCTCGCTCTGCCTCCCTTCCTGCCGGCGACGCGAGCGCAGCTTGTGAGCCCGGAGGGCCTGACGGAGTTGCCCGCGGAGGTCGAGGGCGGTAGAATGACCATCGCGCTGCCGGAGTTTGCCGACGGGTTGCTAATCGTGCTCAATCCGTAGCGAGGGCAGGAACGGGCTAACGGCAGCGACAGGCGCATTGGTGATATGAATGACTGACGACAACGGATTGCGAGCAAAGCTGGAAGAGCTGAAGGAGCAGCGCAACGCCGTGCTGCTCGTGCACAACTACCAGATTCCGGAGGTCCAGGACCTCGCGGACCTGATGGGCGACTCGCTGGGCCTCTCCCAGGAGGCCGCCAAGACTGATGCCGAGGTCATCGTGTTCTGCGGGGTTCACTTCATGGCGCAGACCGCGAAGATCATCTGCCCGGAGAAGACCGTGCTGATGCCCGACCCGACCGCCGGCTGCCCGATGGCAGATATGATCACCGCCGAGCAACTCCGCGAGTTCAGGTCGCAGCACCCGGGCGCGCCGGTGGTCGCATACGTCAACACCACCGCGGAGGTCAAGGCCGAGTCCGACATCTGCTGCACCTCGGCCAACTCCGTCAGAGTCGTCGAGTCGCTCGATGACGAGAAGATCCTCTTTGTGCCCGACAAGTACCTGGGCACCTGGACCGCCTCGCAGGTTGACCGGGAGCTGATCCTGTACGGCGGCTACTGTCCGATCCACGCGGACATCACGACTGAGATGGTTCGTGCGGTCCAGGCGCAGCACCCCGACGCCACCTTCATCTGCCACCCGGAGTGCCGGCCCGAGATAACGGCGCTGGCCGAGGCGGTGCTCTCCACGGGCGGGATGGCCAGGTTCGCGCGCGAGACCGAGGCGAGCGAAGTCATCGTCGGCACGGAAGAGGGGATTGTCTACCGGCTGCAAACCGACAACCCGGGCAAGAGGTTCTACCCGATCCAGGGGGCCATCTGCGAGGATATGAAGAAGACCACCGCCGAGAAGGTGGTGCGCTGCCTGGAGCGGATGGAGCACGAGATAGTGGTGCCGCCGGAGATCGCCGCGCGCGCCCGGGAGCCCATCGAGCGCATGCTCGCGCTCGGGTAGCGGCGGCTTGAGTGAGGCTCAGAAGACTCGGTGGGAGGACCAGAGGATGAATGGCCACAGGACGTATGTCGCCGGGCTTGGGTTGTTGGCAGTGATCGCTTCATTCGGCGTGTCGTGCGGACAGGAGGGAGAGGCCGTGGCTGCGGAAGAGAACGTGCTGCTCTTTGAGGATTTCTCCGAGGGGATGGACAACTGGTGGGTGGAGGGCGGCGTGAACACGTGGGTCGAGGACGAGCGGCTGCACATGAACGCGAACCCCGAGGGTGAGGGCAAGCAGCCGGGCTACGTGGCGACGGTCTGGTGCAAGCAGGAGTTCTCAGGGGACGTGAAGGTGGAGTTCGATGCGCACGTCGTAGCCTCGGCCACGGACGTGAACAACATCAACTTCTTCCTGCTGTATTCCGACCCCGAGGGCACGCCCCTTTACGAGACCCGCGAGTCGCGAGCCGACGCGGGCTACAAGCTCTACCACGTGCTCAACGGGAACATCTTCACCTTTCTGAATGACACGCGCAAGGAGAGCCAGGATACCCCGCTCGATGAGCGCGTGGCGCGCATCCGCATCCGGCACTGCCCGGGCTTTGAGCTGCTCGCGGAGAGCTATGACTACCACTGCCGCCAGGGCGTGACGTACCACATAGAACTCATCAAGCAGGGGACGAAGCTGAGCTTGAGCGTGGATGGGAACCTGTTGCTGGAGACGGAGGACCCCGAGCCGCATACGAGCGGGCTGATCGGCCTGCGCACCTTCCGCACGTACCTGTGGTGGGACAACATCAAGGTCACGCAGCTCTGAGGAGGTCGAGCGATGAGAGGAGTGACTGTGACGTTGGCGCTGTGCGTCGGCTGCATTGTGGCGGCGCAGGGGACGTATGCGCAGTCGCGGGGCAGCCAGGCGGTGCTGGACGGCGCGAAGTTCGTGCAGGACTTCACCCGGCAGGTGCAGAGCTACTACAACGACCAGATCGTCGGGCTGCAAGCCGAGCGCGGGAACGCCTCGGCCTCCCGTCGCGCGCAGATAGATAGACAGATCGGACAGCTCCAGGAGAGCAAACGGCTGGCCGGCGGCTATGACAAGGCCTGGCGCGTCTTCAACTACGCCAAGAGCATTCACGACACGCTGGCCCAAGTCGAGGGCAGCCTCAACCAGAGCGACACGTGGGACACGCAGATAGTGTGGCTCGACCGGCTCGCCGGGGCGCAGTTGGCTCAGGGGCATGAGCTGATCCAGAAAGCCAACACCGCGATGGACTACGGCTCGAAGCTCAAGTCCCTGCGGGACCTGATGCAGAGCTTCGATGGCGCTGTGCCCTCCGACCAGGTCAAGACCATGGTCAACGGGCTGAACGGGCTGTTCTGGGTCTTCAAGGAGTTCGGCGACAAGGTCCCGGCGCTTGGGGCGTTCATGAAGAACTACGGCGAGGTGGGAAGCGCACTCGTGAACGCCTCGTGGCGCCTGCACCAGCGCCTGCAGCAGCGCGCCGGAGGGCTGTTAGTGGACGGCTACCGGGACGATGGGCGCATCGCCGCCTTCGACCGGCAGTTGCCGCACCTGGCCGGCCTGCGCGACACGCTCGAGATCAACCCACTGCCCGGGGTTCGTGATGCGTACACGCTGCCTGCGGGCGGCGTGCTGATCTGGGACCCGGTGCTGCGCGAATGGCATGAGCGGCACGACATAACGCCCAGCGAGTTGGTGCGCCGCTACGCATTCTGTGCAACCTACGGAGAGACCTACCCCACAGTTGACTACGTTCTGACTGATCCGAGGCACACCATCGGTATACGGCTGACCCCGGCCGACACGGTGGTGGCGCCCGGTGGCAGCACGACGATAACGATTACGGCCGTCCGCATGGACCGCGCGAAGCCGCCGATCCATATCCGGCTCAACACCATGCAGGAGGCCACCCTGGGCAGCTATGTCGGCTACAACCAGGGCAACGGTTCGCTCGATCACGTGGCTGTTGAGCCGGACCAGACCGTAACCTGGACCGCGCCCAACACGGAGCACTACGTCTATCGCGTGACTGCCGACCTCGGGCAGGGGGAGGGAGGTCTGCTGCTCGGTCAGCCGTTCTGTCTCATCGCGACCGGCAAGTACACAAAGGTGGTTGCGGAGGCCCGCCCGGCGAGCGTGCTCACGGGCGGCGACGGTATGATCGTCTTCCAGTTGCTTGACAGCAGCAACCAGCCCACCGCGGCCAATGGCCGCTTCAGGCTCTACGGCAACGGGCTGCAGCTCGGTGACGCGCAGTCCTCGGCCGATGGGACAGGGGGATGGGTTCCCTACTACGCACCCGAACGCGCAGGGGAGTACTGGCCGGTGGTGAGCTTCAGCGGCTACGTTGACGCAGGCTGGCTCTATGGCGAGAACACGATGGCGTCGCAGGCCGCGGTCAAGGTCAGGGTGAAGGCCAGGCCGGACGAGGTGGCCGTCCAGCCCCCACCGCCCCCCGACCCCGGCCCCGGGCCCGCGCCGACCACCTTCCAGGGGTCAGTGACCCAGGAGTGGCACAACTACCGCGAGAACGAGATGCGCGAGGCCTGCCAAAGGAGCCGCTCCGTCCTGGAGACCTACACCTTCCGCATGGCGGACATCCTGATGCTCATCCAAAACGGGGTCGCGACCATCGCCCCTAACCAGGTTGACGGCTATGAGACGTATGACTACCGGGTGACACAGAACGCTCGCGTCACGACCCGTACCACTCAGTTCACCTGGGCCTTCCTGGCTGGCGCCGTCAACGCGGATGGCACCATTGGCGGACAGATGCAGATGCGCAACACGACCGGTGGGGATCAGCGCGAGGGCACCTGGCACGCTGTGCTCACCGACGGCGGCCGGACGTGCCTGGTCTACCTGAGTGGCTTCTCGGGGCTGCCGCCGCTCTATCGCCTGCGCGCGCAATAGGTCCGGCGGGGAAGACGCGAGTTGTCCTGCCGAGTCGGTGGCTGAGATGGGCGCCACAGGAGTAGCTGGTTGATGAGGCAGGCCCACGCCCGGACCACCCCGGTCGGCTCGATCGGCGGGGCGACACCGAGCGACTTTTTGAAGCGAACCTCATCACGACACTGCTGTTGGCGGCCGGCCTCAGGAGGGGGATGCCATGAGACGAGCGATCGTCGCGGTCGTCGTATGCCTGGGTGCGACCCTGGCCTGGGCGCAGGAGGACATCCGGCTGCTGGTGCAGATGGAGTTCGAGGACAGCCTGGAACTGCTGGCAGGGCAGGGGGAGGCGGAGTTCAAAGGCGAGGGCGCGGCGGCTTACGTCGAGGGGAAGTTCGGGCAGGCGCTGGACCTGGCGAAGGGCCAGCGCGTCATCCTACCCAGCGTCGGTAACCTGGACAAGAGCCGCGGGACGATCTGTATGTGGGTCAAGCCCCATTGGGCGGGCGACCTCTACCAGAACCACGTGTTCTTTCAGGACGACCTGCCCTTCAAGACCGGCGAGAACTGCATCCGGCTGTGGCACTGGTGCGTGGGGGTGATGCGGCTCGATGTGCGAGACGAGGGCGACCGCTACATAACCTCGCCGGTCAAGTCGTGGCAGGCCGAGCAGTGGCACCACCTCGCCGCGACCTGGGATACGACCCAGGGAGTTGTCCTCTACCTGGACGGCCACACCGCAGCGGTCAAGCTGTACGAGTACGAGTCGAAGCCGAGCGAGCAGTTCCTGCTGGGCGGGACGCCCACGGGAGATGACGCGCTGGCGGCGCTCGATGCCTTCCGCATCTATGACCAGCCGCTGTCCGGCGATCAGGTGCGCCGCGCGATGAGCGGGATGCCCATCGAGGCTGTTGAGTACCTCGGGGGCGCGGCGCCGGAGGAGGTCACCGTGGGTGAGGCATTCGAGGTGACGCTGCGCTTCAAGGCGCCGTCAGGGCTGACCGGCGACTACCAGGTCCGCGCGCAGCTCGGCTCAGTGCCGCTGGGGGAGGTGGCGCTTGAGACCCTCCCGGCCGCGGGCCAGGAGGCGACGACCGGGCCGCTGACCCTGACCATCCCCGCACACGCCTATCCGCCGACCGGACGCCAGACCTTGAGCCTGCGCGTCTCGGGCGCAGCGCAC
>CBFDBV010000051.1:0-15675 GCA_965603135.1 uncultured bacterium | reverse complement strand
AGGTTCTCGGCCTGGCGGAAGCCCGGCTCGGCAGCCACCACCGTTCTGAGCTGCTGCTCGGCCTCCTCGTAAAGGCTGGCGTTGGCATAGACGGAGGCGAGGGCCATCCGCACCGCCACCAGGCCGGGGTCATCCTCGAGAACCTGCTTCCAGGTGGCGATGGCCTCGCCCACGCGGCCCTCCTCGGCCGCCAGCGCTCCCAGGTGTGCGCGCGCCGAGAGCCGCACCTCGTCGCGCTCAGCAAGCTCTGCGGCCCGCTCGAGCGCCTCTTTCGCCTCCTGGTGGCGGTGCGCACCGGCCAGCACGACACCCAGGTCGTGCCACGCATCAGCATCTTCGGGGTCCAGCTTGAGGGCCTCGCGGTAGGCGTCCGCAGCTTCGTTGAACTTGTTACCCACCGCAAGCACATCCCCGAGCTCGTTGTGCAGTTGCGCCTCGCGGGGATCGCGCTGGATGGCCCGTTCGTAGGCCCTCTCGGCCGCCCCCAAGTCGCGCTTGGACAGCAGGCGCCTGCCGTGCTCGTGGAAGTAGTTGATGGCCTCGCTCTCCTGCGCCGCGTCACGGAGCACCAGCCCGCACGCGAGACAGACGCGGCCTGCGGGCGAGACCGGCCGCCGGCAAGCAGGGCACAAGCGGCAGCGGGAGGCGATAGCGGGCGCAGCGACCTCGACCTCGGCCTCTTCGTCCCGTTGCTCGCCCAGGTCCGTGAGCGGCGCGCCTTTGACCTGGCGCAAGACCTGCTGGAAAACGTTGACGTGGCCTATGCGCTCGCTTGGATCAGGCTCGAGGGCCACCGCGATGGCCTCGCGCAGAGGTCCAGCCGTCCCTGCGGGCAGACGGTCGAAGTCCGGCGCCGACGACGGCTTGGGCGTCACCGCGCGGGCCCCGACCTCAAGGTAGGAGAAGCGTCCGCCTCCGGCGGCCCGCACGCCGCCGGCTGGCATACCGGTCAGTGCCGCGAAGAGCACCGCGCCGAGGCCGAAGACGTCCGTCTGAGCGTTCATTACGCCCCGCTCCAGGAACTCGGGCGCGAGAAAGGCTCGATGCCTGGGCTGGTACGACGGCCTGCGGCGCACCGAGTAGCCGTAGAGCGCCGCGATGCCGAAGTCGGTGATCCTGATGCTCCCGTCGGGCATCAGAAAGATGTTCTCCGGCCTCAGGCTGGTGTGAAACACGCAGCGCTGGTGAGCGTACTCCAGGCCGATGGCGAGCTGCTTCGCCAGGCTGGCGACCTGTCCGGGGGAGAGCGCCCCCTCCTGCTCCAGGACCTGGGCCAGCGAGCGGCCGCCGGTCAGCTCCGAGACGATGATCACGTGCCCGCCGTGCAGGGCGATGCGCGAGACGTCGGCAATGACCGGATGCACCAGCGCGACCACCACGCGCGCCACGCGATTGAAGGGCGCGCCGGGTCTGCCCTCGGCCGACGGCTGGTGCAGCCGCTTCAGCGCGAACTCCCGGCCCTGTTCCGGCTGCATGACCCGGTACACGACCCCGTGAGGCCCGGTCCCCACCGCATCCTCCACCAGGTACGGACCCACGCGCACGATGTCTTCCTGACTCCCGGCCCCTCTGTCCTCAGTCATTCACGCTCCACCTGGCCTGGCAATGCGACTGAACCGATCTCTTCGTGCTCTTTCGACGCACCCGGTCCAGCCGCCTGCCTGCGCGCGCGAGGACTCTGTCGTTTGACGGCGAACTCCTCCTGCTGGTCCTATGCACCATGACGGGGTGGGAGGCGGCCCCGCGGACGACACACATCGTCCGGCTTTCGCCGGAGCGGTCAGTATTGGAACGCGGCCGGTGGCAGGAGCCTGGTTGTGCGAATCGAGGACTACTCCTTCGGTCGCATTGTCGTTGACGCTCACGTGTACACGAAGGATCTCATCATCCTTCCAGGGCACATCGTGCCGGGCTGGTGGCGGCGCGAGGGTCACAGCCTGGCGATTGAGGACCTCGAGGCCGTTCTCGAGGCGCAGCCTGAGATCCTGATCGTCGGCAGCGGCGCCTACGAACGCCTGCAAGTGCCTGAGGCAACGCGGCAGGCGCTTGCCGAGCGCAGGATCGAGCTGCTGGTGGCGCCGACCGCCCGCGCCTGCGAGCTTTACGGCGAACTGTGCGGCCCGCGGCGGGCTGCTGCTGCCTTGCATCTGACGTGCTGAAGCGGAGGGGGTGTTGGGTTCATGCCGGTATGCCCGGTTTGTGGCCGCACGGTGGGCGAAGACGCGCGCTTCTGCAGCGGCTGCGGCGCGCGAATTCCCAGCAGCGAAGAGGATCAACAAGCGTCTCGGACCGTGCAGGACATGGCGATGGAGTACGAGGCGATGGTGCGCGAGCATCCTGACAATGCGGATGCGCTCTATTCCCTGGGGCTGGCCCGGCTGTACGAGGGCAACTGGGGCCCGGCGGCGGAGCAATTCCAGCGCGTTGTCGAGCTGACCCCCAACTTCGCCGACGCGCATGCCAACCTTGCCATAGCCTTAGCTAAGCTGAGACAGTTCGATCGGGCCCGCGAGGCCAGCGAGACTGCGCTGTCACTGTCGCCCGGCAACACCCGCTTCCGCCGACTGCACGAGCAGCTCAAGGGTCTCTGAGGCTCGCGGCGGCGCTCAGTATCTCGGCTCTTGCGTCTCCCCGCCCGCGGCCGCGGAGCGGTCCACTGCCAGGCACACGCGGCTGGTGCGGATGCCGTCGGCGATGTTCGGCTCACAGTCCCGGCCCGCCAGGATACACTCCACGAAGTGATCTATCTCCTCCTGGAACGGGTGATGCTCCACGTCGCCGCTGTCGGGCAGCTCGCAGACAAGCTCCGTGAAGTCGGACTGCTCGGGCGTCAGCTCCCGGCTCCAGATTCTGTTGCCCAGCGCTGTCCCCTCGCTGCCCATCAGCTTGATGTTGAAGTGATACGGAGCCACGATCTCCAGGCATGACGAGATCTTCCCCACCGCACCGCCCTCGAACACCACCGATGCGACCGTCGTCGTGTCATACTCGAAGCCCTCGACCCCGCCGTGCGAGTACGCAGAGACGCGCGTGATCTCGCCGCAGAGGAAGCGCGCCATGTCCACGGCGTGGCAGCCGCCGCTCAGGAAGCCGCTGCCAGCGAGGTCCTTCTTCGCAAGCCACCGGTCGGGATGGATGACCTCGCCCACCCCGTGCCAGTAGTCGGTCTCGCAGAAGAACAGCTCCCCGAAGGCTCCCCGCTCCAGCAGCCGCATGAGGTTGACCACCAACTCGTTCCAGCGCAGCACGAAGCTCACCACGCTGGTCACTCCGGCCTCCTCGACAGCCTTGCCCAGGGCATCCAACTCCTCCTCATTGATGCCCACGGGCTTCTCCATCACGATGTGCTTGCCCGCGTGGGCGGCGTCAATGCCGTTCTGCGCGTGCAGGAAGTTCGGCGTGGTGACGGACACCGCGTGTACGTCGTCATCATCGAGCAGGGCCTCATAGTCGGGGTAGATCTTGCAGTCGAGCCCCAGCTCCTGGACGAGTTGCTCTGCGCTGGCGCGGGTGCGGCTGGTCACGCCCACGAGCCTCGTGTGCGGGTTGCTGAGGTAGGCGCGGGCGTGCTCGCGCGCCACCCAGCCGCAGGCATTGATGGCAGCACCAATCTCTTCGCTCATCGTTATCCTCCCTGCCCGTTGGCGTCCCCCCATTGCCCATTGCCTATTGCCCCTTGCCCGCCGTTCCGCTCACTCGCCCTCCAGCCGGCGGATGCTGACGCGGTAGCTGCTCTCCGAGACGCGCACCAGGAGGTAGTGATGGAAGCCGCCGCGTTCGGGCTCGGCGTAGAGCGGCGCACCGCCCCCGCCCGTGATGAAGTAGTGGATGCCATCCTTCTCCTGATGGTTGTACAGGTGCTCGTGGCCGCAGAAGACGCAGTCAACTCCCTGCTGGACGAACAGCGCGTGCAGGGCGTCCCGCTGCTGGGGGTAGGCATCGCAGGACGCGCCGACGTGGCCGTCCACGGGAAAGAGGGGCTGATGAAGCGCGACGAAGGTGAACCGGGCGTCCTTGTAGGCCGCCAGGTCCTGCTTGAACCACTGAAGCTGCTGCCCGATGATGCGGCCCTCCTCGCCCACCTGCTCGGTATTGAGGATGATGAAGTGGCAGCCGCCGTGGTTGAAGGAGAAGCGCAGGTGCCCGAACAGCTCCTTGAATATCTCCTCGTTGGCGCGCACGCCCAAAATGTCGTGATTGCCCGTAGCGAGGGCCACGGGCACGGCTCGCCTGCTCTGCATCGGCTCGATGGCCGCGAAGAACTGGTTGTACTCCCAGCGCACGCGCCGCTGATTCGACGAGCCGTCAATGTAATCCCCGGTGCCGATGACGAAGGCGGGAGCGACCTCGCCGATGTCAATCGCCAGGCGCTCCAGCGCCGACGAGTACGGAAGCTGGCCCGCCGGGCGGCAGTCGCCGAAGACCGCGAAGCTGAACTCGCGCTCGGCCTGCGCCCACGCCGCCGTCGGCAGCGCCTTCCAGCCCGACGCGGCCGCCAGCACCAAGAACCCGGCCAGCGCGGCCATCAGCACCAGCCCGGCAAGCAGCGTTCTCATCAACCCGGTCCTCATGGGTCGGCTTTCACCCCATAACCCTGGAACAGCTTGGCTATCTCGTCCTGGTCGTAGCGCGGGAGGTCCAGCCACGCGCCCTCGCGCAGCAGGCGCATACCCTCCGCTTCGGGCCGCACCTCGCCGATGTCGGCGCAGGCGATGCCCTCAGCGCGGCAGGCTGCGATGATGCGCTCGGCCGCAGCGGCCTCCGCCGTGAGCAGCAGCGAGCCGGAGGCGATCAGACCCAGCGGCTCCAGGCCGAACTCCGCGCACAGTCGCTCAGTCTCCGGCAGCAGAGGTACGCGCGCATGCTCTATCGCCAGGCCGACCCCACTGGCCAGCGCCAACTCGTGCAGGCCGGTGGCGACGCCACCCTCCGTCGGATCGTGCATCGCATGCACCCGGGCGGCGTTGACGGCAATCCGCGCCTCCCTGAGCACGGAGATGCCGGGGGCGTAGAGGAGTTCGCGCGCCGCCCCGATGAACCGCTCATCGTAGCCGCGCGCTTCGAGCTGCTCGCTCAGCTCGCGCGCGATGATGGAGGTCCCCTCCACCGCCACGCCCTTGGTCAACAGGACGCGGTCGCCCACCTGCGCGCCGGCGCTGGTGATGACCTCGCCCCTGGGCACCTCGCCCAGCATCACCCCGATCAGGATCGGCCGGTCGAGGTTGTGAGTGACCTCCGTGTGCCCGCCCACGGGAAGCACGCCCATCGCATCGCACGCCTCGCGAATCTGGTCGAAGATGTCGCGCACCAGCGTCTCGTCGGCGCGGGCATCGGGCAGCAGCAACGTGGCGAGGAAGAAGCGCGGCACACCGCCGGTGGTGGCGATGTCGTTGGCGTTGACGTTGACCGCGTAGTAGCCGATGGCGTCGGTGGCGAAGGTGATGGGGTCGGTCTGGGCGAGCAGATAGCTATCCGGGCTGCCGACGTCGAGCACCGCGACGTCCTGGCCGACGCCCGGGCCGACGATGACGGCCGCGGCGTCGGTCGCCACCGACGCGAGCAGCTCAGACATGAGCTCCAGGTCCAGCTTCCCGACGGGCAGCCTGTGCACCGGACTACTCTCTCCCGCGGGCATCACATAGGACCTTCGCCAGGGCGGGCACGGATTCCATCACGAGGTCTGCGCCCATCTCCTCGAACTGCTCGCGCGTGGTCTTTGCGGTGAGGACGCCGGCGGTGTAGGCCCCGGCGGCCCGTCCGCATTCGATGTCCGTCGGGTGGTCGCCAACCATGAGCGCTCGCCGGGCCGGGACCTTGAGCGCCTCCAGCGCCTGCTCCAGATGGTCCGGCGCGGGCTTGACCTTGTCCACGTCATCGCGCGTGAGCAGCACCTCGTGCGGGAGATGGTGCCGCTCCATCACCGCCCGCACGCCCCCACCGCAGTTCCGGGTGATGATGCCGAGGCGGAAGCCGCCCTCGCTCAGCCCCCTGAGCGCCTCCGGCACGCCCTCAAACGGCTCGGCCGATGAGCAGGTCGCAAGCTCGACCTCCTGCATCGCCGCCTCCGCCTCGAGGGCGAACTCCTCTCGGCTGCGCTCATCGGGCAGCAGGC
This sequence comes from uncultured bacterium, assembly GCA_965603135.1. Taxonomy (GTDB): domain Bacteria; phylum Armatimonadota; class Zipacnadia; order Zipacnadales; family UBA5352; genus CBFDBV01. The sequence goes on along the minus strand of CBFDBV010000051.1, from coordinate 9,563 downwards.
GACGCGCGTCCTCGACCACCTCCAGGATGTACCCTCGCTGCTCGCCCTCGCAGTAGGCGTCCCAGCGTCTGGCGACCTCGATGACTCTCTCTCGCATCAGCGCGAAGTCAATGTTTGTCTCCGCGAGGGTCCCGTCGAAGTCGAACACGACAGCCTCAATGAGACCGGGCCGTATTGCCATTTGCCCCTTGCCATGCGACTGCTGCGCAATCGCCAGCCCTTTGCCCGCCGTTAGACCAGGAAGATCGGGGAGGCCCAGGCCATCTGCCCGTCGGCCTGGGTGACGCGCAGGTAGTAGAAGTCGCCCGGTCCCGCCTCGGCGGGATCGGCGTACTCCAACTCCAAATGCTCAGTGTCTGAGGCCACTTCGTGCACGTCCCGGTTGTTCTTGACGATCACGCACGAGGCGATGGGCGCGGTGCCGATGACCTCGGCGCGCAGCTCGCGCGGCTCATTCGGGTCGGGCCAGGCGACGTCGCTGCCCATCGGCTCGTCTCCCAGGAAGAAGCGCACGATCATCCGCGCGCCGGTGGTGCCGTAACACCTGCGCGCGCGCAGCGCCTCGAAGACGCCATCGCGGGAGAACTCGTCCGCCCAGACCGCGGCCACGCCCGGTGGCCACAGGGCCTCGCTCTCTTCGACAAGCTCGCGCCCGTGAATGAGCGAGCGGCTGGGCCGGCCGTCGTGGGATTCGGAGCCGGCCACGAAGCCGAAGCGGTAGCCTAGCGCGAGGCCGTCCTGGAGGTGATGGCCGGCGGCCTCGCCTGTGCCGAAATATCCGCCGCTGGGCAGGTACTTTATCGGATAGGGCTCGCCCATCTTCTCGGAGCTGCCCCAGATGGAGTAGACCTCGCACAGGCGCTCCAGATCGGGGTCGTAGTAGTCCCAGTTCTGCCAGGTCTGCCCGCCGCCGCGAGCGGTGTGATGCGGAATGACCAGGAGGTCTTCTACGGGCACTGCGTCGCGCAGAGCGGCGTGGAGGCCGTGGGAGCTATGCGTTCGTTCCTCGCAGCAGCGGAAGAGAGGCAGGTCGTCGCCGCCCCGGTAGATGACGTTGCGGTGCCCGAAGTTCATCGCAAAGCCGCTCGAGCAGCCCCACTCGTAGCCCGGGAACGCGATGAACCGGCCCGCTTGCGTGAACTCATCGGCCGCCTGGATGGTCTGCTCCCACTCCAGGTCGGTCAGATGCAGAGCGTGGTCGGTGATGGAAGCGAAGTGCAGCCCGGCCACGTCGCGCGCGAAGGTGTACGCTTCCTCCACCGTAGCCGGCCCCATCAGCCGGTCGGCACCGCTGATGAGGGCCTGCGCGCGGCGCTCGCGGATGTGCGCGTGGATGTCCCCCCACAGCAGCAGTGGCCCGCCCGCTGTCTCGCTCACCTCGATGGGATCGCTCACTGCCTTCAAGCCGCCCTCGGCCACGGCCTCGATGCGGAAGATGCCGGCCGCGGGCAGCTCCACCTCGCCCCTGCCGACGCCCTCGGTCAGCTCGACCTCGCCTAACTCGGTCCTGGTCGCCTCTCCCGCGCCCCCAGAGGAGCGCTTGCGCTCCGGATGCAACGAGGCCGAGGGCAAGCCCTCGGCTGGGGAGGGTGTGCCGACGAGAATCAGCGCGACCGGTCCCGCCTGGGCGGGATCGGTCGCGGTGAAGCCCCATCGGTTTTGCGCCTCGACGATGACCTGCGCCCTTCCCCCGCATCCGACCGTGCTGTCGCTGACTACCTTGAGCTGCTCGACGGTGGGGTCCACGGCCTTCACGACGATCTCGGGCAGGTCCCGGGTGGTATCAGGCATCGCCCAGTTAGTCTCCGATCCTCACTTGAGCTTCGCTTCCAGCTCCTTGAGCGCCGCGGACTGCTCCTTGTTCTTCTGCAGGAAGGTCTCGAAGTCGCCGCGCTCCTGCGCCTCCTGGGCCTCCTTGTCCAGCGCCAGTATCCGCTCCAGGGTTTCTCTGAGTGTCTCCAGTACCGGGGCTTCCACCCTCTCTGGCGCTCGCTCCGGCGCGGCCTCACGGGGCTGAGGCAGGGCCGCGACGTCGCCGAAGAGCTGGTCCAGCGCTTCCTCGAGGTTGGCGCCCATCACCACACGGTCACCGTAGACCAGGATCACGCGGCGCAGCTCCGGCAGGCCCTCCCCTCCCTCCGCCTCCAGATAGAGCGGCTCGACGTAGAGCAGCGATTGCTCCAGGGGGATGACCAGCAGATTGCCGCGTATGACCCTCGAGCCCTCCGTGCCCCACAGCGTCTGGAGCCGCGATATCTCGCCATCCTGACCGATGCGGTTCTCGACCATCCACGGCCCGTCCACCGTCTTGTCCTTCGGGAAGTTGTACACGATCAGCTCGCCGTAGTGCGGCTCATCAGACCGCGCCGCCATCCACGCCACCATGCCGCGCTCCTCGCGCCCGTAGAGCACCAGGGGCATCATCAGCACGAACTCAGGACCCTTTTCGTCCGCCAACTCCAGCACCACGTAGTACGCCTCCACCGGCCGGCGGCCGATCGAGTACACCTCCGGCGGGATCGCCCAGCGGTCCTCGCCCTGGAAGAAGACCTGCGGGTCCTTCATATGATAGTTGGAATACACGCCCACCTGCAGCATAAAGAGAAGCTGCGGATAGCGCAGATGCGCGCGCAGGTGGTCCGACATCTGCTCGATGGGCTTGAAGAGGGAGGGGAAGATCCTCTCATAGCACTGCACGAGTGGATCGTTCGGGTCAATTGTGTAGTACTCCGGCACCCCGTCGTAGGCATCACAGACTACCTTCACCGAGTTGCGGACGTAGTTGCCCAGCCGCGGGATCGGGCTGGAGTACGGGTACTTGCCCGAGATCGCGTACGCGTCCACGATCCACTTCAGCGTCCCGTCATCGTTGATGACCAGGTAGGGATCGGGATCGTACATCAGGAAGGGCGCGAGCGCCTGCATGCGCTCGGGGACGGTGCGGTTGATGTGGATGCGGCTCTGGTCGGTGATCTGGGTGGTGAACAGTATCTGGATGTCCGGGAAGAAGCGGGCAAAGAACGCCAGCCTCCGGAAGAAGCTGCTTATCTGCACGCCGCCCGTGCCGTCGTAGTGCGTATAGACGTTCTCGGTCGCCGCGCCGCCCGTTCCGCCGCTCGAGTAGTCCAACTCCTCCTCCTTGGTGTTGACGATGACGAAGGGCTGGGTGGTGATGTCGTCCGGCCTGCCCCCGTATCCCCTTCGTGGCTGGCTGGGCCCGCCGCGGATTTCGCCGCCTCCGGGCCCCTCGGGCGGCTCTTCGGGTCCGACGGGCGCCCGGGCCGTCTCCAGCGGCGTCTCCGGCTGTTGAATGCGCTCTATCATGCGCGGGTGGACGCTCGCGCCGTAATAGATGCCCGGCCGAGTCACCTTTAGCCCGTACTCGCCGACCGGCGGGATGTCGCCGACCCAGTAGTTCGGCATGCCTCTTTTTCCCCCGACAATCTCGTTCACCGGTGACATGCACAGCCCGTACCCATGCGTGTACTTCAGGTGCGTGCTGACCCAGTTCTGCACAGGAAGCTTCGACGCATTGATCTGCCGTGAGGACAGCATCACCTGCCGCAGCCGGCCATTGACCGTGTAGCGGTCCACGTCAACGTCCGGGAAGTTGTAATACGCCCTGATCGCCTGCTCCTGATTGTTGGTGCGCTGGAGCGGGCGGTGGTCCCAGAGCCGGATGTTCTCGATGGTGGCCCAGTTATCCTCAATGTGCTCGGCCGACAGATCGTTCGTCACGTCGAAGTTGACCTCGTCCACGCCCTCCAGCGCGTACGCTTTGTTGGTCGCCGCGATGTTGTGCTTGATGTACGGGCGCTCCTTGTCGAGCTGGTTCGGTACCACCACCAGCTTCTGCACGAGCGCGGGATATGCCGTCCCGCCCAGGAAGGAGAGGACCAGCAGGATGCCCAGCGCGTAGCCCGGCACCTTGAACGCGCGGCCCTTGATGCTGGCGATGATGATGACACCGGTGAGCGCCGCCGCGACCATCAGCAGCGAGAGCATCGGCAGCCGCGCGTGGATGTCGGCGTAGCCCGGTCCGCCGGCGAAGATGTCCGCGCGCGAGGCGAACAGCAGGTTGAACTGGTCGAGCCGGTAGCCGAAGATCTTGATGAACAGCGCCAGGCCGAGCAGCCCCAGGCAGTGTGCCCGCGCCCGCGGGATCGCCTGCACCGTGTTGCCGACGACACGGATGGCCTCCTGGTAGAGGTGAAGCAGCACGCTGACCACGAAGGTGACCACTACCGCGTAGTAGACCGCCTGCCAGAGGTACTGAATGAACCTGAGGCGGAAGACGTAGAAGCCGATGTCCTTGCCGAAGACGGCGTCGGTCTCGCCGAAGGGGACGGCGTACTTGAACTGGAGCCAGGCGTGCCACTGCCCGCTGGCGACGACACCGGCCATCACCGCGCCCACGAGGGCGAAGAGCAGCAGGGCCCGATCGGCGTACTCCTCGATCTGCTCGCGCTCCTCATCCGGCAGCAGCCTGCGGCCGATGAAGGTCACGTCATCGGGCAGGGGCCGGCGCGCCAGGCGCATGTTCGCCAGCAGCCAGACGAAGAAGATGATCCCCACGACCGCCGCCAGCTTCACCTTCGTCCAGAATATCTTCGTGAAGACCTCGCCCTGTTCCACCGATCCGAACCACAGATAGTCGGTGTACAGGGACAGCGCTTTGAGAATCAGCACGCCCAGAAACAGCGCGCCGAAGACATACCACATCCAGCGACTTGACTTAGGCACTCAACAGTCCTCCGCTTCGTACTCCCAGGGACAGTCACCTTAGGTGACTGTCCCCCCACGTCCTCATCCTGTCCATCCTGTTCTGACGTGAATGGGAAGGCTACTCGTCGGGGCTTCCTTTTGATGAGTCCTGGCCCGGGTCCTCCGGGTCAAGGTGGGCCTGTTCGAGCAGGTCCCTGAACTTGTCTATCTCTACCTTCTCCTGCTCGCCGTCCTCTTCAAGGATCTGCGCCTGCTCGAGGACCTCCTCGGCGACGAATATCTTCGCGCCGGCGCGCAAGGCGAGCGCGATGGCGTCGGACGGCCGCGAATCGATCTGTACGAACTCGTCGCCGCGCGCCAGGCCAAGCACGCCGTAGAAGGTGTGATCTTCCAGCCGGGTCACGTCAACACGCTGGAGCTTGTACTCGAGCCGGTCAACGATGGCCAGCAGCAGATCGTGGGTGAGCGGGCGCTCGAACTTCTCCTTGCGCAGCGCCATTGCGATTGACTGCGCCTCATAGGGGCCGATCCATATCGGCAGCAGGCGCCGCCCCTCCTCGTCCGCCAGAATCACGAGGGTGCGCCGGTTCTGATCAATCCCCACCCTTTGCACTGACATCTCTACCATGATAGCACACCTCGAGTAAGTGCCACGGTGCCGAGGATCGGCTGCGTGCCGCGGTCACTGCTGTGGCTGCACACCTTATCACAGCACAGGGCGCAAGTCAACCGTGGGAGAATGGGACAGTCATCCCGCTTGGCGGGATGACTGTCCCCATTTCGCCCCGTGGGGCAGGCGACCATTGTCCGCCATAGCCTCGGCGACGGTGGAAGCCTGCCGGCAGCCTGGAAGGCTGCCCCGCGGCGGGCGGACCGATTGCTGCTAGGGCTTGCTCTCCAGACGTGCGACTACCGGGATCGTGAACGTGTCGCCGACCTCGAAGTTGTACGTGTAGCCGGCCTCATAGCTCTCCGGGTCCTTCACGCAGCGGATGAAGGTGGTATCTCCCAGGACGACGACCGTGCGCCCTCTCTCGCGGTGTATCGCCTTGATCTCGTAGCAGGCGTCCTGGCCGCCGTCATTCGCAATCCTGAGCCAGTTGCCGGCCAGGGCGTCACCGGCGGGCAGGTCGGCGTCAGTGTAGATGCAGTTGTGCGCGTCCATCTCCCGGTCCATGTCAGTGATGGTGCCCTCGTATTGCGCGAGGGGGGGGCGAAGCTCGAAGTCACCGCCACAAAGGAGCGTGCCGCCGACCAGAAGGGCTGCCTCCGTCTTCCCGTCACGCACGCGCACAAAGCCCCACTGGCCGGCAAACTGGAGGTCGCCGATCCTGCGCGCGACCGAGCCATCGTGAGCCGACAAGACGTAGTCAACGACACCGTCGGCATGCTCGACCCTGATGGCCACCGCATCCATACCCTCAACATCCTCGGACGCGGGCTCGACCGGCAGGCGTTCGATGCTCCTGAGATTGGACGCGCCCTGATAGGGCTCGATGACGCTGACATAGACGCTGCTCAGGTCGTCGCCGCTGTTCTGAACGAGGAGGTACTTCAGGGCCTCCGGGTTGTTGGGCTTCCCAAGGCGCGGAGGCTCGCCGTCCGCAAGTATCACCTCATCACAGGCTCCCAGCATCGTGAGGCGGAGCCGGACCTCGGTCGGCGCGCGCTTGCCGTTGCCCAGCACGTTCCAGGTGTCCTCGACCTGCCAGGTCACGCTCCACTGCTCGGGCGGCGAGGCGTCGCGCTCGACGTTGCGCAGGTACTGGAAGCCGACGCCCGGGTAGCTCCAGCCCTGCTCCTTCGGGTCGAAGTCCCCGAACTCAACATCCGGCCCCGCCAGCGTTCCGGTCGCCTGCCGGGCGAGCTTCAGGCCCTCCGTGACGACCTCACCCTCGGCGGAGTGAAAGCTGAGATGATGCTCCTGCCCGCCCTTGACGCGGAAGATGTCCACCAGGTAGCTGTCCTCATCCGGGATGTCAATCATAGCGTAGGTGCGCCGGTAGAGGGCGGTCTGCGGATAGACGGCCTCCCTGGATACGTCAATGAGCCGCACCAGCGGCGAGCGGCAGAACAGGTTCATACTCCCGACCACGGCCCTCTTCTGCCGCTCTCTGTCCACGACCACCGTGTTGTGGCTGATGGTGTTGTTGGTCCACGCGCCGCGCTTAGGCCAGGCCCCCGTCCGCTCCGGGTAGCCCAGGTCAGGCATCAGGTTGAGGCCGTGGGCGAACAGGCCGATGTTGAGGCGGTCGAGATGGGTGTGTGAGTTCGTCACAGCGCAGCCGTAGTACATCCACGCCGCGCGCTGGTGGTCGCCCTCGCCGCTGCGCAGGATGGCGAGGCCGTAGCCGTTCAGGTTCGTGCTGACCGGCCGGTAGTCCCCGTGCTCAGCGATGATCGCCTCGACCCTCTCGGCCACCTCCGCCGGGAAGCCACCGGTCGAGTGCCGGTTCAGGAAGTAGGCCATCTGCGCGTAGCGCTCATCGCCGAACTTCTCGAGGGCCTCCAGCATCGTGGCGGGGTTGCATATCAGCCCGGGGCTGCCGCACTTGCCGCTGTCGCCGATGTGCGGGTAGTATCGCTCGCAGCAGTTGAGGCTGAACTGACTGTCATAGCTCCTCTTGATGCAGGGGTAGTCGGCGTGGAGGTCGCGCTGCTGGGGCCCTTCGATCTTCGCGTACAAATCGGCGAGCGTGCGCGACATCCTGTAGTGCGTGCCCGAGTAACCCGGGGAGGAGGAGCCGCCGGCGCCCTCGCGGCCCAGGATCGGCCCGCTGAGCACCTCGTGCATGCCGCCGCGCAGCGGGAACGGCCCCTGGAAGGGCCAGGCCAGCAGCTCCTGCTTCAGCTTCTCGTCGTCGAGCACCGAGGCCTGGAGGACGATGGTCCAGGCCATGTGCCCAACGTCGCCGCCGTATCTGTTCGACCCGGCAGCGCGGGTGCGCATCACGTCACGCGCGCCCTCGGCTATCAGCTCCTGCTCGATGTGCTTGCGTATCGCCTGCGCCGAGCCGGCCCACTCCGGGCGGCCGATCTGCCCGGCCTGTTGCGTGAGGAACTCGACCAGGTCCGCGTCGTGGTCGAAAATGTCCCAGACGTCGTCATAGGTGGCGAGCATCAGGCGCATACGGACGGCCTCGCTGGTCGGCCCGCAGGCCCAGATGGCCTTGCCCTTGTCGCCGCCGAGCTTGTAGCTGCCCGGATGAACGCCCTGGGTGGAGAAGTCCATCTCGGCGTAGGTGTCGGCCATGCGCGCGAGGATAATCCCCACCTTGTGCGCCAGCTGCGGCGCGCCGGTGCGCTGGTAGTCGTCGGCCATGGCGCGCGCGTCCTTCGTGACCTGCACCCACAGATAGCCGCAGTAGCGTGCGATGAACCAGAAGCGGTTGCCATCCGCGTCAACCCAGCCGGTCCCGTCGTCCACGCCGTGGGTGTGCAGGGGGTCATTCGCGTCGGGGTGCTCGGTGTTGAAGAGGAGCTTGCGGTCGGCACGCTCGGGGTCGAAGAGGCCGTCCGGGGTCAGCCCGCTCTCGTAGAAGGCGCCGAAGTCGTTCTTCGGGAACACCTCGCCGCAGGAGGGGCAGGTGACCTGCCACGGGGCCTCCCACATATCGCACTTGAACGGCCACAGGCCGCCCGCGTCATAGGCCTTCGTGCCGCAACTGGGGCAGCCCTGGGTGCGATTGACGCCCATCGCCCGGTAGACCCTCGGCCCCGGGAGCAGCGCCCAGGTCTCCTCATCGGTCATCTCGAGGTAGCGCTGCCACCGGGCGAGCACCTTCTCCGTCACCTCCGGGCTCCTGCCAGCGCGAAGCGCGGTGATCTCGTCTGCCGTGCGCAGGTACGGTCGCTCGGCGGCGTGGGCCAACAGGGCAATGCTGGCAAGGGCGCCGATGACGAGGAGCTGCGTAATCTTCATGCTGGGGTCGCGCCTCCTCCGGGCAATGGCGCTTCGGGCGGGGCGCTCATGGCCGTGGGACTGTGCGCCGCCGGCGAGCCAGGTAGGCGGTCAGGGCCGCCCCAAAGGGCCGGTCCGTGAGGAAGACCTCGTGGTCTATCCGGTGCTGGCGGCAGCCCTCCCCCAGCAACTGGAGGTGGTCGGCCATCGCGTTAACGTATTCGGCCCGGATCTCGCCGGCGTCGGTGGCGAGACGCCGGCTGGTCTCCAGGTCCTGGACCACCAGCGGGCCGCGGAAGTCGAAGTCGAGTTCGCTCCGATCCAGCACCTGGAAGACGATCACATCGTGGCCGCGGTGGCGGAAGTGCTGGAGCGCGCGCAGCAGAGGCTCCGGCTCGTCGAGCAGGTCGGAGAGCAGCACGATGAGCCCGCGGCGCTTGGCAAGCGCACCCACCCGCTCCAGCGAGGCGGCCGTGTCCGTCTCTCCCCCCGGCTCGAGGCGCTCCAGCACCTCGAAGACCCTCTGCAAGTGCCCGCGCTGGGTGAGGGGCACCAGCATATCTCGCACGGCCGTGTCAAAGGTCATCAGCCCGACCGCGTCCCGCTGGCGGTAGGCCAGGTACGCCAGGCCGGCGGCGAGGAAGCTGGCACAGGCCAATTTGTCGGGCTGGAAGCCCGACCTACGAGTCAAGGCGGGATAGCCCATCGAGCCGCTGCTGTCCACCACCAGGTAGACGCTCAGGTTCGTCTCGGCATCGTACTCCTTGACGAAGAACCGGTCGCTACGCCCGTAGAGCTTCCAGTCCAGGTGGCGCAGCTCATCTCCGTGGGAGTACTGTCGGTGGTCGGCGAACTCGACGCTGGCCCCGCGATAGGGGCTGCGATGCTGGCCGGAGTAGTGGCCCTCGACGATGGCGCGCGCGCGCAGCTCCATCGA
>CBFDBV010000050.1:0-15764 GCA_965603135.1 uncultured bacterium | reverse complement strand
CGCCGCTGACCCAGGCTCTTCAGCTCCGATGATTCGCACAGCTCAAGCAGCGCCTGCCCGCCAACAGCTTCGAGGGCGGTAACCCGCAGCGGCGACGCCAGGATGTCTGCGGCTGTCTTTGCCAGGGTATCGTGCTCGTCGCTCAGGAAGACGAGGCTGCGGCGCCGTTCAGGCGCCGGGAGCGTGCGCACGGTTGCCTCAACGATGGCACCAAGTGTGCCCCGCGAGCCGACGAAGAGCCTCTTGAGGTCGTAGCCGGCCACGTCCTTGACGCACTTGCTGCCGAATCTGACCAACTCGCCCGTGCTCAGCGCCACCGTTATGCCCGTCACCAGATCGCGGCAGCGTCCGTAACCCAACTCCTGCGGCCCCTGGTCATCTGACGCCAGCACACCGCCGAGCGTAGCGACCTCGGGCTGCGGCGGGAACAGAGGCATGATCTGATCCTCGCCTGCTACGATCTGCTGAAGGTCGCCCAACCGCATGCCGGCCCCGGCGCTGATGGTCAGGTTGGCATGATCGTGCTCGGTGAGGTGGTCAAGGGCCTGGGTGCTCACCAGCGCCGCCTCTGAGGGCTCTGTCCGAGCAGGAGCGGCCGTGCCCCCGCCGCGGATCTCCAGGCGCACCTGTTCCCGCGCTGCGAGCGCGAGCAAGTTGACCAGCTCCTCCTCGTGCGGCGGCGTCAGGACGCCCTCGATTTGCCAGGCCAACTCCGGGGCCGCCGTCTCGAAGTCCCCCGACGGCAGGTTCGGCTCCGGCGGCCGGTGATCGGCGCCCTCGTCGGGCAACACCTTGCCAGGATTGAGCGCCCCAAGCGGATCCAGCAGGGCCTTGACCTGGTGCATCAGGCGAAGCTCCGTGGGGCCGAACATGCGCGTCATCCACTTGCGCTTCTGCTCCCCGATTCCGTGCTCGCCGGTGAGCACGCCGCCAACGTCCATCGCGAGCTGCGTTATCTCACTGTCGACGGCGAGCATGCGGCTCACCTGGAGCTTGTCGCGCGGGTCGAACATAATCTGCGGGTGCAGATTCCCATCCCCGGCGTGCACGAGGGTGCCCACGGGCAACTGATGGCGCTCGCCGATCCTTATGATCTCGTTGACCACCAGCGCCACGGCGTGGCGGGGCACCGTGATGTCGCTGCACAGCTTGCTGGGGGCGATCTGCGCCACCGCGCCGGTCATCCCCCTGCGCCCGCGCCACAGCAAGTCCCTTTGCGCGCCCTCGCGCGCCCACTCGAACCTGATGACCTCGTGCTCGCGGCAGATCGTCTGTATGTCCGTCAATTCCTGGTGCGCGGTCGCCTCCAGGCCGTCAACCTCGATGATGAGCACCGCGCCGGCGTCATCGGGGTATCCCGCGTCCAGCGACCTTTGCACCGCCTCGATCAGCGGGCGGTCCATCAGCTCCAGGGCGGCGGGAATGATCCCGGCGGCGATGATGTCCGAGGCCGCCTGGCCGGCCTGCTCCACCGTCTCGAACACCGCCAGCATCGTCGTCACCGACTCGGGCTGGGGCATGATCCTGAGCACGATCTCGGTGATGATGCCCAGCGTGCCCTCGCTGCCCACGATCAGCGCCGCCAAGTCCAGCCCCTGCCAGCGCGCGGCCTTGCCGCCGATTTCCAGCAGCTCCCCGTCCACCAGCGCCACCTGCAGCCCCAGCACGTGGTTGGCAGTCACGCCGTACTTGAGGCAGTGCGGCCCACCGGCGTTCATCGCCACGTTCCCGGCCAGCGTGGAGACCGTCTGACTCGCCGGGTCCGGCGCGTAGAAGTAGCCGTGCGGCTCGAGCGCCGCGAGCAAGTCGTCATTGATGACCCCCGCCTGCACCACGGCGCACCGGTTCGCCAGGTCCAGCTCCAGGATCTCATCCATCCGCGTCAGCGCCAGGGACACGCCTCCGTGCACGGGCACCGGCCCGCCGGAGAGGCTGGTCGCCGAGCCGCGCGCGGTCACCGGGACGCGCGCGTCCGTGCAAACGCTCAACACCTCCTGGACCTCGGCCGTGGTCGCGGGAAGCACCGCCAGCTCCGGCGCGTGCGTGTTCAGCGCCGCATCATAGGCGTAGGCCAGCAGATCGTGCTCTTCGTCAAGCACGTGCTCCTTGCCGACGATGCGTCGCAGCTCTTGAACTACCGCTTGTCGCATGGCTCAGGTGACCTTGAACTGCCTGTCGAGTTGGTCGCGCGATACGCACACGATGATGGGGTCGCCGTGCGGGCAAACGCCCGGCGCGCTGCTCTTGTTCAGGGATGCTATCAGATCGCGTATCTCCCTGTCACTCAGGTGTTCCCCGCGCTTCACAGCCGAGTGGCAGGCCACGGTTGCGATGAGGCGCTCGCGCAGGTCATCGGTATCCGCCTTGCCCCACTCGCCGACCTCTTCGATGAAGCCGCGCAGGATCTCCTCGATGTTGCGGTCCACGAGCATGCTCGGCACCGATCGCACCAGGTAGCCGGTGCCGCCGAAGGGCTCCATCTCAAAGCCCATCTCCGCGAGGGCGTCGCGCCACTGCTCGGCCGCCGCCTGCTCGGCGTCGGTCAACTCCAGCGTCAGCGGGAGCACCAGCATCTGCCGGCTGCGCTCGGAGGGACGCTGTGACAGCTCGTCGGCGATCACGCGTTCCGCCGCGCGGTGCTGATCTACGACGAGCAGGTCCTCGCCGGCCCGGCAGATGATGTAGGTTCCCGCCACCTGCCCCAGCGGTTCCAGCCGCTCCTCGGCCAGAGCGTCGGCGGCTCGTAGGTCGGGCTTTCCAGCCCGACTCCTCGCCGGTGACCCCGCACGAGCGCCATCCTCGCGCGGCGTCTCCCGCCGGCCGACCTCCGCCACGGGGCGCTCCTCCAGGGCTGTCGGCTGCCCACCGTGCACTTCCAGTCCGTCCTGGCGTTCGTCCACCGTCTCCGCGAAGGGGTTGACCCGCAGTCGCCGCGCGCGCGCGCGAACCTCGGCATCAGGCCCGTGCCATCTGCCCGCCACGTCCGCCGCCACCGGTGGCCTCGTCGGCCCCGCTGCCCGCCTCAGGGCCGGGGCCCGCAGTCCGGCCTCCGCCAGCGCCATCTCCACGGCCTCCTGCATAAGGTTGTGGAGTTGCCCCTGGTTCTTGAATCGCACCTCTATCTTAGTGGGGTGGACATTCGGGTCCACCAGCTCGGGCGGAAGCTCGGTCTTCAGCACGCACATCGGCTGCTTGCCCGAGGGCAGCAGCAGGCCGTAGGCCTCCCCCAGCGCGTGCCCGAGGGAGAGACTGCGCACGAAGCGGTTGTTGACGAAGAAGAGCTGGTGCTTGCGCGTGGCTCGGGTCAGCCGGGCGCCGCTCACGTAGCCGGCGATGCGGATCGCGCCCGAGTGCAGCTCCACCGGCAGCATCTCGCGCGCCACCTTCGATCCGTAGGCCTCCGCCAGCACCGCCAGCAGGTCATCGCGCCCGGCCGAGGTGAACAGGACCGTGTCGTCGTGGGAGAACTTGATTGCCACGTCCGGCCGGCCCATCGCCATCCGGGTCACCCAGTCGGAGCAATGCCCACGCTCGGTCGCGGTGGCGCGCAGGAACTTCAGCCGGGCCGGCGTGTTGTAAAAGAGGTTGGCGACCTCCACCGTCGTGCCCGGCGGACAGCCCAGCGCGCGCGCGTCGGTGATCTCGCCGCCCTCGATGGTGAGCATGGTGCCCTCGGCAGCGTCATGCAGGCGCGTGGTGATGCGCATCTGCGACACCGCCGCGATGCTCGGTAGCGCCTCGCCGCGAAAGCCCATGGTCGTGATGCTCTCGAGGTCCTCGGGCGCCGAGATCTTCGAGGTCGCGAACCTCTGCACCGAGAGCGCGGCATCCTCGGCGTCCATCCCGCAGCCGTCGTCGGTGACCTTGATCAGTCGCCGGCCCCCCTCAGAGATCGTCACCTCGATGCGCTGCGCCCCCGCGTCCAGCGAGTTCTCCAGCAGCTCCTTGACGATGCTCGCCGGGCGTTCGACGACCTCCCCGGCCGCGATGCGGTTCGCCAACTGCTCGCTCAGGATGATGATGCTCGGCATGTCACCTCACGCGCCTCAGTCGGGCAGCGTCACCGGCTCGAAGGCAAGGACCTCGATGCTCTCCTCCAGCGGCACGCTCTCTCCGCTCAACCGCCCGCGATAGCCGTACTCCAGAAACCCAGCCGCGCTCTCGCGCACCCACCCCAGTTTCGCCTCCACCAGCGCCGTCGCCTGCTCGTCATCTATGCCCTCCACGGACGGCATCACGTAGTAGGCGTAGATCGTGGACGCGAACCAGTCCTCCGGCAGGTTCACCAGCCTCAGGTGCAGCCTCCCGTCAACGATGAACTTATCCGCCGCGATCCCCGATATCACGAAGCACTTGTTCGCACGGTTGCCCGCGCGATCCACAGATGTCACGAGCCCGGCGACCGCCTCATAGTTGCCGTCGGCGGCCCTCAGCAGCAGCTCGTGCTCGGGCTTGTCCTGTTTGCCGTCAATGTCGTTGGCATACAGCCAGATGTCGAAGGTCTCCGGCAACTCGCCCGCCTGGGGCTGCTTGCCGGACTGCTCCAGCCACGCGCGCTTGTCAACTTCGCCGACGTCTTCGCCGACGCTCTCCAGCACCCGCCTGACCGCGTTCTGAGGACTGATGAAGCGCTGCACGTAGCTGCCGATCTTCGACCCGAAGCAGTTGGTGTCTTTGTGCTCGGTCAGGTAGGCCTCGATACTCTCGGCATACGGCTGCACGCTGCTGTAGTCAGCCGAGGAGCTGAGCCAGCGGCTTGAGCTGAGCCCCTCGGCGACCTTCATCACCTCGGTCATGTAGTCCATCGCCGCGGTCACGTACCCGAGCACGATGCTCTGCTGCTCGATTCGTTCCGCGACCTCGTCCGTGTCCGCCAGCTTCGCCGCCCGCACCAGCCGCTCGCTCTGCGCTGCGGTCAACTCCGGCGTGAACAGCTTCGGCAGGTCCGCGTACTGCGCTGCAAGATGAATGCCGCTGTCAATCGCGGCCTGCTCGTAGCCCTCGTGGTAGTCGCGCATCGGCTCCCACGCCGGGCCGTACATATTGCGGTAGTAGTCCTCCAGCAGCGCGTCCACGTCAAGGTCGGCGTTCCACAGGAGCTTGCTCGCCACGTAGTAGTTCAGCCCGATGGTCCAGTAGTTGCTCTTGTACTGGGTATAAATGCCGAACAGGCCGAAGTCGCGCAGCCACGGGATGTCCTGGCGCATCGAGTGTATGATCGGGAAGGGCAGGTCCAGCGCCGCGCACTTGTAATAGTACTCGTAGAAGCACAGGTGCTGGTAGACGGTGCTCCACTCCTCCAGCGCCTGCTTGAAGGCCGCGTTCACCTCACAGTTCGGATCGGTGATCGCGTGGTTGTGACACCACCCGTGGCAGAGCTGCCCGAGGCCGTTGCCGGGCATCCGCAGCGACTTGTCCAGGGGCGCCAGCAGGTAGCAACTGTAAATGCCGGTCTTCACGTACTTGTCTGGGTGGCTGTCGGCCAGCGCCTGCGCCACGTCGCGGTAGTAGATGGTCATCCGCCGCGAGAGCGTGCGGCCCTTTTCCACGCCCAGCCCGCTCCACCCACCGTTGACCTGCTCGACGGTGTACACCGTGTCCTCGTCAAGGGTCTTGCAGGCATCGCACTCGCAGAACCCCAGGCCATCGTTGGGGAAGAGCGTGATGATGTCCAGGTCCTGGTCCGCGTCCAGCGTCTCGCGCATCACCTCGATGGTCTTGCTGATGACCTCGGGGTTCGAGGTGCACAGTTGGTTGCGATGATGGCCCTCGAAGAGCCGCCGCTCTCCGCCGACCAGCGCGAACCACTCAGGATTCTGCTCGAAGTACTCCTCCGGCGGGATGAACCTGCGGAAGGTGTGCGCCGAGGCAAAGATCTTCAGCCCCAGGTGCTGGTCGGGCAGGCTGACGTTCTGCCTGAGGCGTAGCGCCCACTCGCCGCGGCCGATCCAGCGCATCCGGAAGTCCGGTCGCTGGGTCACGTCCATTCGCCCGATCTCCACAGTCGCCCTCTCCGGCACCACCTCGCCCAACGCATCGGGGTTGAACCAGCGCACGCCCAGCTTCTCCTCCAGGAAGGCGTAGACGGCGTAGTACGTGCCGAGGTCCCCACCGCCGAGCAGGCAGACGCCGTCCTCATCGGCGTACATCAGCAGCCCTTCGTCGCCCAACGCCTCTCCCCGCTCGATGAGGCCCTTCTGCACGGCCAACGCCGTCCGCCCCACGGCCACTGGATAGCCCTCGAACTGCTCGGCCTCGGGCACGATGGGCACTTCCGCGCCGCTCATCCTCTTCAGGTACGTCTGCAGCTGCACCGCGGCGGCCTGCTCGTGCTCGGTAGCCTGCGCCGCCACGAGGATGGCCCCGCTCGGCTGGCCGTCGCGCACCAGCGCCCCCACGGCCTCCCCCATCGGCTCATAGAGCTGCCCGAAGCAAGGCAGGCCAGTAAATATCATCATCCCCACGAACAGAGAACTGAGACTGCGTCTGATGCAGCCGTACCGCCGTACGTCGTTTGCCGATTGCCGATTGCCCATTGCCCATTGCCCGCCGTTACTCCTGCCGTTGAGCATCAAATGCCTCCTGGTGCAGCAGCTCCAGCACTTCAGCGACGTGCTCCGGGCCGCGTGTCGCCAGCACCACCTCCACCACCGCCTCGCCAAGCTCCAGGCTCACGCCCAACCGGTCGTGGTATATCTCCACGATGTTCGCGTTGGCCTCGGCGATGACCTGGGTGAGCGCCGCCAGGCTGCCCGGGCGGTCGGACAGCGTGACCTGCAAGCGCACCGCCCTGCCCGCCTCCACCAGCCCGCGGTCAATGATCGTCGCCAGCGTGGTCACGTCCGCGTTCCCGCCGCTGATGACCAGCACCACGGTGCGGCCCGCCAGGCTTCGGCGGCACTTCTCCAGGGCCGCCACCGGCGTGGCTCCAGCGCCCTCGGCCACCAGCTTGTGACGCTCCAGCAGCTCCAGCATCGCCCGGGCAATCTCGCGCTCGCTGACCGTCACCATCTCGTCCACGCGCTCCAGGACGACTTCCAGCGTGCGCCGGCACGGGTCGGAGACCGCGATGCCGTCGGCGATGGTGCCGGGCGTGTCCACGCGCTGGAGCTTCCGCGCCTTGCAGCTCTGGCACATCGCGGGCGCGTTCTCGGCCTGCACGCCGATGACCCGGACCTGGGGCCGCAGCCCCTTGACGGCGGTGGCGACCCCCGCGATCAGCCCACCTCCGCCCACCGGCACGACCACGCAGTCCACCTCGGGCACCTGCTCGGCGATCTCCAGCCCCACCGTGCCCTGGCCCGCGATCACGCGGTCGTCATCGAAGGGATGCACGAAGCAGAGCCCGCGCTCTTCGGCCAGGCTGAGCGCATGCGTCTCGGCCTCCCCGAAGTCGTCGCCCCACAGGACGATCTCAGGCCCGTACTGCTCCGTCTGCTCGACCTTCACCACCGGCGTGGTCTCCGGCATCACGATGGTCGCGGCGATGCCGGCCGAGGCGGCCGCTGCTGCCACCCCCTGAGCGTGGTTGCCGGCTGAGGCGGTTATGACGCCGCGCGCCCGCTCTTCATCGCCAAGCTGCGCGATGCAGTTCGCCGCCCCGCGGATCTTGAAGGCGCCGGTGACCTGAAGGCTCTCCAGCTTGAGGAAGACCTCGCAGCCGAGTTGCTCGCTCAGGTGCTCCGAGCGAATCACCGGCGTCTCGCGCGCGACGCCTGCCAGCCTCTCAGCCGCCCTCTGGATGTCCGGTAGCCCGAGCATCTTACTAGCAATCCTCCGCCACGGCCAGCCCGATTCCGGCCTCCAGCCCGCCGGCGTAGTAGAGATACAGCTTCCCCTCCCAGCAAAACGGGAACGGGTCGCGCAGGTCCGCCCCCTCCCAGGGCAACTCAGGCTCCAGCACCGTGCCCAGCCGCTCGGCCTGCCAGGCTTGCGGCCGGCCCTCGGTTGCCACGCGTGCGACTTTGAGCACTTCCCGGTCCCGCCTCTCCGAGGTCCGCGTCGAGTAATACGCATCGAAACAGCCGTCCCTCACCAGTACGCCGCTGTGCCGGATGGTACCGAAATCACCGCTCCCCTCGGACGCCTCCAGCAGCGCACGCTTGCCCACGCGCTCCCAGTGCAGGTAGCCATCGCTTCGCGCCAAGCCCTGCTTATTATAAGTGCAACCTGCTATCCCGCCACCGTTGTAGCCCATGTACACGCCGAAGAGCTCCTCGCCCACCCGGAAGCTGCGCAGATAGCCGTGGCTGAGGCCGTCCCAACGTGCTTCGTCCTCCGGCGGGTGCAGCAACACCTCCGGGTTGGTCACCTCAAAGCTCAGGCCGTCGCGGGAGTGAGCGCTGCCCATCGTCTGCCCACGCACGTGCGCGCCGCCTCCGTGGTAGTAGAGATAGACCGCCTCCTGCTCGGGCGCGAGCATGATGTCCGGCGAACTCACGTGGCCTTTGAGCATAGGTGCCTGCGCCAGCGTGAACACAGGGCTGCCCTCGTAGACGCGCCACGGCCCTTCCGGCACGGGTGCGGTCGCCAGGCCGATACCCTCGCCGTGATGGCTGGCGTAGTACATATACAGGCGGTCGAGCGGGTTGTTGACCCACGCCGGCGCTTCCAGCACGGTGGGGAACATGACCGACGGGTTCGCCGCAGTCCACCTTATCCCCTGAAGGCCCAAGATAGGCTGATCGAACACCCTCGTGAACGTAGGCCGCTCGCCCATCAGATCAATCCTCTCGCGCCTTGCGCTTCAGCTCCGCCAACGTCTGCAAGGCCTGCACCGGCGTCATATTCTCGACGTCCAACTCCTTCAGCTCTTCCACGACCGGATGCGGCGCACCCTCGAAGAGCTGAAGCTGCACGGTCGGGGCGATCTTGCCCGCCGCCTCCTGGCTGGGCGCCACCTCCCGCCCCAGGTCCTCCCGCTCCAGCGAGTGCAGCACCTCCTTCGCCCGGTCCACCACGCTGGGCGGCAGGCCCGCCAGCCTCGCCACCTGGATGCCGTAGGAGCGCTGCGTGCCGCCCGGCTCGATCTTGCGCAGGAAGATGATCTCGTCGCCCTGCTCGCGCACCACGATCTTCAGGTTCTCGACCTTCTCGAAGAGCTGCTCCAGCTCGTTGAGGTGGTGATAGTGCGTGGCGAAGAGGGTGCGGGCGCCGATCTGCGCGATGAGGTGCTCAGCCACCGCCCAGGCGATGGAGACGCCATCGAAGGTCGAGGTCCCGCGCCCGATCTCATCCAGGATGACCAGGCTGCGGTCGGTGGCGTTGTTCATAATGTTGGCGGTCTCGTTCATCTCCACCATGAAGGTCGAGCGCCCGCTGGCCAGGTCGTCGGAGGCGCCGACGCGGGTGAAGATGCGGTCGGCGATGCCGATGCGCGCGCTGCCCGCGGGCACGAAGCCGCCCATCTGCGCCATCAGCACGACGAGCGCGACCTGGCGCAGATACGTGGACTTGCCCGACATATTCGGCCCGGTAACGATGAGCATCTGATGGCGCTCGCGGTCGAGCAGGGCATCGTTGGGCACGAAGGGCTCCTGCCCGGACGCGCGCTCGACCACCGGGTGCCGCCCGCCGGTTATCTCGATGGCCTCCGAGTAGTCCACCTCCGGCCGCGCGTAGTCGTACTCGATGCCCACCTCGGCCAGGCAGGCCAGCACATCTATCGCCGCCAGCGCCCGCGCCGTGCCCAGCAGCGGCTCTGCCTGCTCGGCGACGCGCTCGCGCACCGCGCAGAACAGGTCGTACTCCACCTCCTGCATGCGCTCCTCGGCGCCCAGGATCTTCGCTTCCTGCTCCTTAAGCTCGGGCGTGATGTAGCGCTCGGCGCCGGTCAGCGTCTGCTTGCGGTCGTAGTCCTCAGGCACCAGGTGCGCGTTGGCCCTGGTGACCTCGAGGTAGTAGCCGAAGACCTTATTGTAGCCGACCTTCAGCTTCTCGATGCCGGTGCGCGCGCGCTCCTTCGCTTGCAACTCCGCTATCCAGCGCTTGCCGCCGGAGGCGATGTCGCGCAGCTCATCAAGCTGCTCCGAATAGCCGTCGCAGATGAGGCCGCCCTCGGTCAGAAGCTGCGGTGGGTCATCGGCCACCGATGCCTCCAGCAGAGCCTTCAGCTCCTCCAGCTCCTCTGTCTCCCCGCGCAGCCGACCCAGCAGCTCCGTCTCCGCCGACCGCAGCGTCTCCCTGATCACCGGCAGCCGCCTGAGTGAGTTCCTCAGCGCCACCAGGTCGCGCGCGTTGGCCCGCCCGGCGGAGGCGCGGCTGGTGAGCCGCTCCAGGTCCGCGACCTCGCGCAGGTGCTCTGCCAGCTCCTCGGCCATCAGGCGGTTGCGCACTAGCTCGTCCACCGCGTCCAGCCGCTCGTTGATGCGCTCCACGTCCACCAGCGGCTGGAGCAGCCACGAGCGCAGCAGCCGCCCGCCCATGGCCGTGCGCGTCCGGTCCAGCAGCGCCAGCAGCGACCCCTCACGGCGGTTGTCGCGGATGCTGGCGGTCAGTTCGAGGTTGCGCCGCGTGGCGGCGTCAATGAACAGGAAATCCTGGGTCGAGTAGGTGGTGATGCCCGAGAGGTGGGGGATGCCCTCCAGGTGCGTGTGTTTGAGGTAGCGCAGCGCCTGGGCTGCCGCCTCCACCGCCGCCGGCAGCTCCTCGCACCCGTAGCCGCGCAGCGACTCCACGCCGAAGTGCTCTCGCAGCTCCTCCTCGGCGGTCTTGAACCTGACGCCCTCATCCTCGGCGACCGTCACGGGCGCGCCGAGCGCGTTTCCCAGCAGTTCGGTCAGGTCGGTCTCCTGCGCGACCTCCGGGGAGAGCAGAAGCTCCGTGGGGGCCAGGCGGGTCGCCTCATCCAGGACCGCCGCTATCTCAGGCGGGACCCCTTGCCCGGCCCCGCCCGGAAGCTCGGGCTTTTCGCTTGCGTCAGGGCGCATTGCCGACGGCTCCGTGACGAGGAAATCTCCGGTAGAGATGTCCACGACCGCCAGCCCGTAGCGGTCATCCACGCGCCCCACCGAGAGCAGGAAATTATGATCGGTCTTGTCGAGCAGCTCGTCCTCGACGAGCGTCCCCGCCGTCACCACCCGCGTGACCTCGCGCCTCACGAGCCCCTTGGCTTTCTTGGGGTCCTCGACCTGATCGCACAGCGCGGCTCGGTAGCCTTTGCGAATCAGCTCGGCGAGGTAGCGATCAATTGCGTGGTAGGGCACTCCGCACATCGGCATACGCGCGAGCGCCCCCGCCTTGCGGCTGGTCAGGGTCAGCTCCAGCTCCCGCGCGGCGATCTCAGCGTCCTCGCCGAACATCTCATAGAAATCGCCCATGCGAAAGAGCAGCAATACGTCCGGGTATTGCTGCTTCGCCGCATGCCACTGCTTGAATACGGGAGTGAAGTCCTTCGGGTCCGGCAACTCTGCACCCTCCGGCGGCGCCAACTCACCGACCGCCCTGGCTTGTGTCCTTCCCGACCTGGCCCGTGTCCGTCTGTCGTACGGAGGGCGGGGCTTCCCTGTCCCCCGTAGCTTCAGCGAAGGGGGAAGACCCGCCTCGCCATTGCTGCTCGTCGTTCCCCTTTGCCCTTTGCCCCTTGCCCTTTGCCCGCCGTTCGCCCCTTGAAGCCCCAGAGGTACGCCTCTTCAGCTCGCGCGATCACCATCTGCCCTATCAAGTCCAGCCCGCCGGGGAAGATCATCAGCTTGTTGGTCCGCGTGCGGCCGCGCACGTGACCAGGGGCCTTCGCGTCCATCTCCTCGACGAGCACCTCGAAGCTCGCGCCGACCAGGCGCCGGTTCTTCTCGCGCGCGATCTCATTCTCCAGCGCGACCAGCTCCTCCAGCCTGCGCTGCTTCTCCTCCTCGGGCACCTTCGGCTCCATCTCCGCGGCTCGCGTGCCGGGGCGGTCGTTGTACTTGAACATAAAGGCCTGGTCGAACTGAAGCTCCTCGAAGGCTCTCATTGTCGCGCGGAAGTCCTCTTCGGTCTCGCCCGGGAAGCCGACCATCACGTCGGTGGTGACCGCCAGGCCTGGGATACGCTCCCGCGCTCGCTCCACCAGCGACCGGAAGCGCTCGTAGGTGTATCCGCGCCCCATCGCCTCCAGCACGCGGTCGGCCCCCGCCTGAATCGGCAGGTGCAGATGCTCGCAAACGCTGGGCAGCTCAGCCATCGCCTCGATGAGGCCCTCGGTCAGATCCTTCGGGTGGGAGGTCGTGAACCGAACGCGCTCCAGCCCCTCGGTCGCGTCCACCATCTCCAGCAGCGCCGAGAAGTCAACGCCAGTCCGCAGGTCATGGCCGTAGGAGTTCACGTTCTGCCCCAGCAGCGTCACCTCGCGGCAGCCCTGTCCGATGAGGCTCTCGACCTCGGCGAGCACGGCCTGCGGCTCGCGGGACTGCTCGGGCCCGCGCGCGTAAGGGACGATGCAGTACGCGCAGAAGTTGTTGCAGCCGTGGGTGACGTTGACGAAGGCGGTGAGCGGGGATGCTCGCCGCGCCGGCAGCCCTTCGCCGATCGGCCGCTCGCCGTCGCAGAGGGTCACGGGGCCATCGCGCTGGTCGCGCAAGACCGAGAGCGCCCGCTCAAGCTGATCGTAGCAGCGCGGCCCCACGAGCAGGTCGGCGTGGCGTCTGCGCAGCTCCTCGGCGGCGATCTGCGCGACACAGCCCGCGACCACGATGAGCATCTCGGGCCGCGCGCGCTTGAGCTTCGCCAGCTCGCCCAGCTTGCTGAAAACCTTCTGCTGGGGCTTTTCGCGGACGGCGCAGGTATTGAGGATCGCCACGTCGGCCTGCTCGGCGGACGCGCACGGGATCATGCCGAGGCTCTCGCAGATGCCCGCGATGGTCTCGGAGTCGCGCTCATTCATCTGACAGCCGCTGGTGTCTATCCAGTAGTGTCCAGGCATACTAGCAAGCCCCTCCCGGGCGGAGGGTTACTGCCAGTATATCACGCCGCGAAGCCCCAAGGCAACCTGGCGCGGCGCCCCTTGTCGCTTGCTATTCGTCGTCTGCCGTTCGTGGCCGTCCCGCCCAGGCGAGATCACCCCCCGCAAAGAACCATGCTATTCGTCGTTTGCCCTTTGCCCTTTCCCAGAGGTGGAGGAGGACCGGGGGACACGGCGGCGAAAGAACCCCGCACAACCTCCGATTCCCCCGAAAGCGGTGAACCAACTGTGAGAAAGGCCTTTGCCGAGGGCAATCTGCGCTACGGCTGCATCGGCGCCGGGATCCAGGGCGAGAAGCACGCTGAGATCATTGCCCTGCTGCCCAACACCGAGCTGGTGGCGGTCTGCGACCTCAACGAGGAGAGAGCGCGCCAAGCCGGGTTGAAGCTCGGCGCGAAGCACGCTCTGACCGACTACCAGGACCTGCTGGCGCTCGACGAGATTGACGCGGTGTCCATCGCCCTGCCCGATCATCTGCACCGCGAGGTCGCCACCCGGGCCTTTGAGGCCGGCAAGCACGTGCTGCTGGAGAAGCCGATGGCAACCACGGTGGAGGACGCCGAGGCGATCATCGCAGTGCAGAAGGAGTCCGGCAAGCGGCTGATGATCAACTGGAGCAACCGCTGGATGAGCGGCTTCGCCAAGACCAAGGCGGCCCTGGACGCCGGCGAGCTGGGCGACCCGCTGTATGCCTACGCGCGCCTGAGCAACACGCTCCACGTCCCCACGCAGATGCTCTCGTGGTCGGCCAACACGCAGCTCCCCTTCTGGCTCATCTGCCACCGCTACGACATCGCGCGCTGGTACTTCGGCTCCGAGGCGAAGAAAGTGACTGCGGTCAGCCGCTCGGTGGTGCTCAAGGGGATGGGCATTGACACGCCCGACTTCTACCAGGCGACCGTGGAGTTCGAGAACGGCTGTGTCGGCAACTTCGAGTCCTGCTGGGTCATGCCCGACACGCTGCCTTACAT
The DNA here is from genome assembly GCA_965603135.1 of uncultured bacterium. Classification (GTDB taxonomy): domain Bacteria; phylum Armatimonadota; class Zipacnadia; order Zipacnadales; family UBA5352; genus CBFDBV01. Next base: position 1,856 of record CBFDBV010000050.1, on the reverse strand, counting down.
CGTTGACAGCAAGTTCTCGCTCGTATGCACGAAGGGCTACGTGAACGTTGACCCGCTGCTGCCGGTGCACATGATGGCCAGCGACGAGAAGTGCGCGCGCGAGGGCTTCCTGTTCGGCGATGTGCTGGGCGAGCCGCGCGGCTTCGTGCGCGACGCCATCACGCACTTCGTCAACTGCTGCCTGCGCGACGAGGAGCCGATGATCACGGGCGAGGACGGCCTTCAGATAACGAAGGCCCTGTGCGCGATGGTCGAGGCCGCCGAGACCGGCGAAGCTGTGTACTTGTAGGAGGCGCCCAGATTGCAGGAGCTACTGAAGGACATTCTCGACAAGTTCCTGGTCACTCATTCCCCTCCCGGCAACGAGGAGGAGATGGTCGAGGCCGCTACGCCCTACCTGGAGGCATACTGCGATGAGGTCTTCTCTGACCCGCACGACAACCTCATCGGCAAGATCGCCGGCGAGAGCAGCGACGACGCCATCCTCATCGTCACCCACAAGGATGAAGTCGCCACGATGGTCGAGAGCATTGACGAGGATGGCAAGGTCCACCTCGATCCGCTCGGCGGCATCCAGCCCTGGCGCTATGGGGAGGGGCCCTTCGACCTGCTGGGCGACGAGATAGTGACCGGCGTGCTCTCGGTCGGCAGCACGCACACCTCCGACCGCTCGAAGAAGATCCACGAGGCCAAGACCAGCAAGCCGCTGAACTGGGAGATGTGTTACGTCGAGTGCGCGATGACGCGCGACGAGTTGGCCGAGCGCGGCGTGAGGATCGGCGCCCGGGGCGTGGTCGGCCGCTCGCGAAAGACGCCGATGTACATGGGCGAGCGCGTCTGCGGCTTCGGCCTGGACGACAAGGGCGCCTGCGCCGCCGCGATGCTCGCCGCAAGGCTCGTCAGCGAGGGCGAGCGCCCGCCACTGGACGTGTGCTTCGCGCTGACCGGCACCGAGGAGGTCGGGGCCTCCGGCGGCCAGTACGTGGCCCATCACATGAATGCCAGCACGATGATCGCGGTGGAGATCGCGCCGGTCGCGCCCGAGTATCCCATCGAGATGACCGCCAGCCCGGTCATCTTCTACAAGGACAGCTTCACCTACACCTTGCGCCTGTGCGACCGCCTGTGCGCCCTCGCCGACGAACTCGGCTTCGGCCACCAGCGCGGCGTCTTCCGCTCCCTGGGAAGTGACGCCAGCTACGCGCTCAAGACGGGCGCCATCGGCCGCGCGGCGGCCATCGGCTTCCCCACCGAGAACACTCACGGCTACGAGATGGCGCACCTCGGGGCCATCGAGAACTGCGGGCGCCTGCTCGCTGCCTATCTCTCTGACCCGCAACTCTAATGATGTTCTGGCACAAGCGCCCTTGCGTGGGCTCGTGCACGTATGGGACGCACCAGCGCTAACAGGAGCATATCTAATGCCGATCGAGTGGTGCGAACCGTGGGAGGGGTGGAAGACCCCGGAGCGGATTCTCGACGACTGGCGCGTGCGGCTGGCGCGGGTCGCCGAGGAGGAGGTCGCATACTTCAGCGACCTCCCCTACATCAAGGGCACGGCGCTCATCGGGACCCTGGCGCGTGGGTCCGCCTGGCCGCTCTCTGACGTTGATATCCTGACGGTCGTGGACGGCGAAGCCTCGCAGGATGCCGCGGATCTCATTCGCGCGGCAGAACAGCAGCGCAACCGAGCGCTCAGCGGGGCCAGGATCCCGAACGAGGTCGAGGCGCGCTACTGGGTCCTGCAAGCGGACGACGTCGGGGCCGCGAACCGAAGCGAGGACGGCTTCTTCGACCTGCTGCGCCGCCCCCACCGCTGGGGCATCGTCTTCAAAGCCTGCGGCGGCCGCCCGGTG
>CBFDBV010000049.1:0-15791 GCA_965603135.1 uncultured bacterium | reverse complement strand
CGGATCAATGCGCTCACGTCGCCGCCGGTGACGAAGCAGATATCCTGGCTCTCGGCTCTGTCCGCGGCCGGCAGGTCCGCCTCGGCCGCCAGCTCCCTGACGCGCCTCTTGGCGAGCGGGCCAAGGGGGAAGAGCGCGCGCCTCAGCACCTCCTGATCAACGCGGCAGAGCATATACGACTGGTCCTTGCGCGGGTCCGCGCCTCTGAGCAGGTGGAACTCCCCGCCGCTCTCGGCCACCTGGGCGTAGTGCCCGGTCACGACCTTCTCACAGCCCAGCTCGTCCGCCCATCGCAACAGCACCGCGAGCTTCACCGCAGCATTGCAGGCGACACACGGGTTGGGCGTGCACCCGCGCGCATATTCCGCCACGAACGGCGCGATGACCTCTTCCTCGAACAGCTCTCCGACATCTGCGAGACGATGCTCGATGCCGAGCCGTTCGGCCACCACCTTCGCGGCCGCCGCATCCGTGCCGGGAAGCGCGAGGGTGAGGCCCACGACCGCAAGCCCCTGCTCTTGGGCCAGCAGGGCCGCCACAGAGCTGTCAACGCCACCTGAGATGGCCGCCAGCGCACGGTCGGGCCTCGGAGGGTGCGTTTGCGGGCCCGTCCTTTCACCGCAGCTCATCCAGGTTCTCCCTTATCTTCTCCACGGCTGCCACGATGTCAAGCATATCCTCGCGCTCGGCGAGCAGGCAGGTCTGGGAGATGCCCACGCGCTCGTGACAGAGGCGCTCGCAGTTGGGGCAGTTGACCTCGTTGTAGTCCGGGAACTCGACGAACTCCTTGATGCGCCCGAAGCGCGCCTCCGTGAACAGGGGGTTCTTGTAGAGCGGGTGCGTGTACCCGCCGCCTGCCGCGATGCCCTCTGCGCCCAGCGCCTCGAGGAACCTGTCGCGCGGCACACCATCGAAGGCCTCCTGGTCGTAGAGCAGGATGTAGCTGTGCCAGGAGATGCGCGTCATATACGGCTCGCGCCGCAGGGGCGTTAGCCCCTCCGCGTCCTTGAACTGCTCGTCGAGGAATCTGCCGTTCTCCTCCCGCCGCTGGCACTGCTCCTCCAGCCTCTCAAGCTGCACCAGCAGCACCGCCGCGTCGAACTCAGTCATACGGAAGTTCCAGCCGACAAAGTGATGCTCGTAGAACGGGCGCCCCGCAATGCGGCCGATGTGCTGGTACGAGAAGGCCTTCGCCGCCAGCTCCTCATCGTTCGTCAGCACGATCCCGCCCTCGCCGGCGGTGATATGTTTGCTGGCCTGGAAGCTGACCGCGCCCAAGTCTCCGATGGCGCCGACCTTGCGGTCGTTCCAGGTCGCGCCCCAGCCGTGGCAGGCGTCCTCGATGACCGCTATGTCGTGCCGTTTCGCGATGTCAAGGATGCGGTCCATGTCCGCGGCCCGCCCGCACCAGTGTACGGGAATCACCGCACGCGTGCGCGGCGTGATGGCCGCCTCGATGGCGTCCGGGTCAATGTTGATGGTGTCCAGCTCCACGTCCACGAAGATGGGCACCGCGTTGTTGTGAAGTGGGGAGGTCGCGGTGGCGACGAAAGTGTACCCGGGCACGATCACCTCGTCGCCCACGTCAATGCCCGCGGCCTTCAGCGCCACGTCCAGGGCCGCGGTGCCGCTGGTCACGGCGATCCCGAACTTCGCGTCCTGATAGGCGGCGAAGGCCTTCTCGAACTCCTCCGCCCTCGAGTTCTCGTAGAGCCTTCCCCAGTGTCCGCTGCGCACGACCTCCTCGAGCGCCTTTATCTCGCGCTCATCCCACACAGGCCACGTGGGCCAGGGCTTGGTCCGAACCTTCTCTCCGCCATTGATAGCAAGTGCAGCCATCTCGCTTGCTCCTCCTTCGGATGAGCGGGCAGAATGCCTCGCTCAGGACGGTATCCCGGCGTGGCTTCGATGAGGCCCGCCAGGCTGAGGGGTCCCCGAAGCCTCTGCTCGGTCGGGGCGGCGGTATTGACCAGCTCAAGTTCCAGCGCAGTCCTCCCCTACGCCTGGCCCGCGTTTTCGGTCACCTTAGCAAAGGCGTCCAGGTATTGGTCCAAGAGCTCCTTCTTGGCGCGGCCGAAGCATGGAATCGTTATGGCGTTTTCCCTCTTCCGCACCGCGGGCAGATCAAGTTGAGTGTAGTCCACTTTGCGTGGCGCATGGGGGCAGTCGAATGGGCACCCCTTACCGTAGCCATACCTCTCTTGGAATACCCTATTCTGGTGCAATCCACTTATGCCTCGTTGCTCCGTCACTTCGGCGCCCTCTGCTTGCAGGGCTTCGATGAATCTGGCCATGGGGAGGCCATCTAACTCCTCAGGCTCGTACTTGACGTGCCATGTGAACCAATACACATTGCCCATGTACGGGGGCACCTCGGGAACCTTGACGCCCCTCATTCCGCGTAAACCTGAGACAAGATAGTCCATGTTTCTCTGCGTGTTCTCGATAATCTCATCCATGGGTCTTATCTGCATACTTGCCATAGCGGCCGTCAGGCGGTTAATCCTGAACTTGTATCCGAGAGAAAACCCACCACCAAGGTTCCAGTGCTGAACCCTCTCGTAGTGGCCTAGAAGGCAGGCGCGCTCATAGCATTGCTCGTTGTTGGTGAGGAACGCACCGCCATCAATGCCTGTTCCCAAATTGAAGAATTTCTTGATGCTGAGAGCGCCAGCGTCACCTATGGCGCCTGTTTCCACTCCCTTATACGTAGCCCAGGGAGCGAGGCATGCGTCCTCCACAACTGCCAGGTCATGCTAATCGGCAATCTGCATTATCTCGTCCATTTCGCAGGGCATACCCTCATTGAAGACATTCCCATGGACCGGTATAATGGCCTCCGTCTGCGGGGTCACCCGTCTAGCGATGTCAACAGGGTCGGCGCATAACGTCTCTGGGTCTACATCACAAAAGACTGGGATGGCGTTGGCCCCCAAGATGGGCACCACGCTGAAGGGGTGGGTGTAGGAGGGCACGATCACTTCGTCGCCGGGTCCAACACCCACAGCGAAGAGTCCGGCTTGAATGGCAGAGGTGCCATTGGTATGGGCCAAAGCGTACTTCACACCGCGTCATTTAGCGAACTCTCGCTCAAACTCGAGTATAGTCTCGCCAGGAAAGCGTTCATCAGAAAACAGGACTCCTCCCCTTACTAGCTCCAACACCGCCTCGGTAAGCTCATCGTCTGTCAGCGCCCTATCGTACACAGCCTCCCTCTGATCGCTCATAATCGCCTTCTCGCCGCCGTTGATAGCCAGGTTCGCCATTGATGTCTTCCCTGCCTTGGGATGCCAGCTTCGCTGCCTTTGCCAGCATTCAGTCACTCCCAGAACCGCTGGGCAAGCGCCTCCTCATAGTGGCCGTCGGTCGGCGAGCAAGTCGTGAACAGCGTCCCGTCCTCGGCCACCTGATTGTCCCCGCAGATGTCCACCACGTGCGGGATCTTCTCGGCGACCATGCCGAAAAGCTCCCTGGCGGGCAGCACCGCGCCACTGACCAGCTTCAGCTCGCCGTTGATCCGCTCTGCTTCCTTCATCGCCTTCAGGACGCCGGAGGCAAGCACCAGTCCGATCCTCTCGGGTTCCTCAAAGCCTCTCGGGGGTGAGCGGTACGGGCGTATGTCGCCCCCCGCTCCTGCCGTGAAAAGGCACGTTGCACCGGTCGCCCCCTCGACGTAGCCCGCCGTGAAGCCGGGGAAGCCAGCGGAGATGAGATAGGGGGCCGGCGGACCACACGCTACCGCGTGACATGCGAAGTTCACGAGGATCGCGAAGGCCGTCCCTTCCTGATCCTCGAGCCATGTGACGTCAAGGTCCGGGTCTATCGGCCCGACGGGGATTCCGAGCGGGGCGTGTTCCTCAGCTTGCTCGGGAGACATCCCCCACTGGATGTACTGCTCTCTCACCCTGCGTGGCATCTCATCTGTTCCGCAGGTGATGGTGACGACGCCATCTGCAGTCGGTATCCTGCGGTTGTAGCTTATCCCCGTAATCAAGCTCCTGCCGAAATGGAGCGTTGCCTCCTTCAGGTCGTCGGTCGCTTTCTCGGCAGCACGGGCTATCCTTTGAGGCAGTTCCTCCACCCAGGGCTCAATGAGCTCGCGCTGCCGTTGGACGGGAATGCCGTACTCGGGTCTCGGCTCGAACTCGGGGCCGGAGTGCGAGTGGGTGCAACTCACCATCACGTTCTCGCCTTTGATGTCGGTCGCTTCCTCGATCGCCTGCCTGATCTTGACGTAGTCGTCCTCCGGCATCGGCCAGACGAGGTCAAGTGCGACGACCGCGGCTGTTGTGTCGCCCTGCTCAAGCACAAGCACCTTCGCCCAGAGGTCGTCGTGTATCCCCTCCGAGACGCGATATGCATGCCCAAGGAACGGAATGCCCGCCGGCGGAGTTATCCTCTGTTTCCCGACACCAGCTTTCAGTTGCTGCACAGTCTGAACGCCTGCCTGTCAGGGTCTTGTCGGGCCCGCCGTCGCCAAAACTATGGCGGACAAGCTTGGAAGCTGAAAGCGCTGGACGGCGCGCTTTCACCTGGGCCTGTCCCCGCCCGGCGGGCGGGGACAGGCGCAGGCCGACCTACGCGAATACCTGGGGTTAACCGCGTGCCACCAACTCTGCGGCCAGGCGTCTGCCGTACTCCTGACACTCGGCCCGCGTCTCATCCTCAGGCTGACCACTGAGGCAGATGAGGCCGGGCTCAACCAGGCTCATCTGGTGGTGGAAGCCCAACGCAATCTCCAGCATCTTCAGACAGTCGTGGGCGTCGCGCTGCGTGCCGGAGGAAGTGAAGACACCGGCGACTTTGCCCTTCAGTTCCTTGCCACTGTACAGCTCAATGGACTCGTCAATGAGCTTCTTGACCTGCCAGGCCACGTTGCTGAAGTAGGTGGGCGAGCCGAGGGCGAGGCCATCGGCCTGTACCACGTCCGCCAGTTCGCACTCTTCCACCCTCTTTGCCGAGACCTGCACGCCGCCGGCCTCGGCCCCCTCAGCGATGGCCTTCGCCATGCGCTCCGTGTTGCCGCTCCCCGTGTAGTACGCAATCAACAGCGAGGGTTGAGACATAGCTGACCTCCTTCTCGATTCGCGCGCTGGGGCGCTGTGTGCCCTTCTTCGGCCTTGAGCGTGGCAGCCGCTCGATAGCCCCATCACCTCGGCTACAATGCCTCCAGGGCCTTGCTCACCTCCTTGCACTGGCCTTTAAGCACTTCATCGAGCGTGCTTATCAAGGCGTACACGTTTTCGTCGCTCACGCGGTAGTACACGCTGGTCCCCTCCTTGCGGTCGAGGACCACCCCGCTCGTGCGCAACACAGCCAGGTGGCAGGAGACCGTGGACTGACAGATGTCCAGCGCGTCCATCAACTCGCAGACGTTCTTCTCGCCGTCCCTGAGCGCGTCCAGTATCTTCAGTCGCAGGGGAGAGCCGAGGGCCTTGAGAAACTCGGCCCGGAGATCGTAGACCATGTCTTCCATCGCGGTCCTCCTCAGTTCATAGGGTCCATGGAATATCTCAATATTTAGATTATACAATAAACCAGACCTCTCCTCAAGACGTAAGCAAGACACGGGGAGGAATTCCGGATCTCAGAGGGGTCAGCCGGAAGCGCGCGGCGTGATGCCCCGCGCCGCCCACGACACACGGCAAGCGAGACCGCCAACCCAGCGGCAACTGCTAGAACAGGCGCCCGAGCAGCCGCACGGCCGCATCCTCGATCAGGCTCGCCGAGGACGGGTCCAGGGGTACAGTAGTGCGGCCGTCGTAGATGTGGGCCAGGGCCTCGTAGCCGCCCTCGTCATACGCGATCGCCGTAGAGACGTAGCGTCCCGTGTAGGCGTTGCAGTACCCGAGCACCGCCGTGTGTGCCGCTGGGGAGCGCTCAGCGATGTTCAGGCCGATCTCCACGAAGACCTCAGAGCCCAACGCAACGATCGCCGTGTCCCCGAGCGCGAAGACCTGCATCTCGTAGGGCTCGGCCGTCGGCGCGCCGACCTGTGCCACCGCAAGGTGGTCTCGCGCCCACTCAACCATCCGCCGCGCGTTCCTGAGGCCCCTCTCGTCGGTTTCGCCTGGCAGCGCTGCGAGGTTCGCCTCGTTCTCGCGCAGTACCTCCTCAGCCTCCGCCACGGTCGGGAGGTCAAGCGGAAGCTCTATCACCTCGCTCGCCGCGTTCAGCTTCAACTCGCCCGCCAGTTCAACTTGCTCCGAGGCTTTCAGGGCAGCCGCGCCCAGGATGGTGCCCAACCGCCGCGCATCCTCGAAGCTGCGGTCACCCACCTGCGCATTGATGTTGGCGCCGCAGCCCTGGGCGAACATAGCGACAAGGCCCGCGCCCCTCACCTTCTCAAGCACCGCCGCAGCGTACCCGGGATAGTCGGCGGTGATGGCGAGGCTGCTTCCGGGCAGCACAATCGGATGCGTCGCGTGACTGAACGCGACAGCGATCGGCCGCCCATCCGCGGAATCAACGCGAATCACGTCAACGTTGGGATTGACAGGCCCGTCCCAGTTGTGTCCGAGTATCATCCCCCGGTCGGGCGTCATCTCGCGGCGGTTGACACCTATCTGCACCGGCTCTGTCCCCATCCCGATCAGGGCTTCGCGCCGGTCGTTGAAGGCCATCTGGACGGCGCCGGCGAGCTTGTTGACCAGCGTCTGCACGTACGCCTGGTCTACCTCGCCGTACTGCCGGTCTTCCCCGATGAACGGCCCGGAATGAGTGTGCGAGCAGTTGAACATGACGTTGGTCGGGGGAAGGCCCGTCTGCTGCTCGATGAGCGCACGCGCTCGCTCGGCGACCTCCAGCCCCAGGCCCAGCAGGTCACAGGTGACCAACGCCAGGACCGTGGCGCCGTCGTCAAGCACCAGCGCCCTCGCGTGCAGCTCATCGTGCAGGCTGTCGGATCGCCGCGGGCCCCATCCCCACAGTATCCCGCCCACCGGTGGACTGATACTCACCTGCGCGGCGCCGGCCGTAAGTGGGTTCGCCATTCTCTCACTCCCGTGGGCCACGTTGCTCACGAACGCCAGCGGGCCAGCACCTTCGACAGGGCTTCCCTCTTCGCCGAGGCTACGGGACGACTACCGGACGACGAGTCGCGGGAGCCTTCGCAGGTCGGACTTCCCAGCCCGACTGATGGTGGCTCAGCGCGAGCCACCAGGCGGTGATCGTCGCCCCGTTGACCCTCGGCCTCGCCCTGAGGTCGAAGCCCCGACCAGGCACCCAGCCGAGGTCCCGCGCCAGCGCAGAGGTGAAATCAATGACGCGCTCGGCCGCGTTGTAGGTCACCTGCGCCCCGCAGGCGCTGGCTATCAGTCGGACGGGCATCAAGGCCTGCCCATGGTAGAAGACCGCCGGTATCTCCAGGAAGACCTCTTCCTCGTTCGCGGTCATCTCCCGGCTGTCGAGCTTGACCAGGAAGCGGCCGCGCAGGGCCAGGACCTCCAGCGCCAGGCTCTCCGGACGCCACTGACAGTACGCGCCCAGAGCGGTAAGCACCGGTCGCGCCGGCACCAGGAAATGCCCCTCGATCTGCGCGGGGGCCATCGGCAGCTCTATCTCGTCGCCATCCACGCGCACGTAGACCTCCTCGAAGCCCGCTTCGAGCCTGAACTGCCGGTCGCCGATGGTGAGCAGCATCCCCCTCTCCTCCAGCGGGGGCGCCACCAGCCCGGTCAGCTCGGACATCGTCACCAGCTCGTAGCCGCGCTCGACCAGCGCCGGTACCACCGTGCTCATCGCCTTGACCGTGCCCGCGCGATTGCCACCGCCATCGTGAAGGACGACCACGAAGCCGTCGCGCACGCGGTTCAGTATCCGCTGGGCGACCACCGAGGAGCCGGGCCGCTGCCAGTCCTTGGGGTCAACCGACCACATCGCGACTCGATAGCCCGCGTCGTTGATGACGCTTCGCACCCGCGCGTTGATGTCGCCGTAGGGCGGTCGGAACCAGCGGATCTGGTGGTCAACCAGCGGCCCCAGCAGCGCCTGGCAGCGGGCGAGGTCCCGCTTGATCGCCTCGTTCGAGAGCCTGGTCAAGTACGGGTGCGACCAGGTGTGAATGCCCAGCTCGTGGCCCTCTGCGCTCATTCTGCGGATGAGCTGCCGGGTGTTCGTGGCGTTCCTGCCCAAGACGAAGAAGGTGGCGCGGGCGCCGTGCTTGCTGAAGATGTCGAGCAACTGCGGGGTGTACGTGCCGTTCGGACCATCATCAAAGGTCAGGGAGACGCGCGGCGGCGCTTGGCCGCCTGCTCTGAAGCTGTGCACGAGCAGGGGCTCGGCCAGCGCGAGCTGCACACTCTCGAGCCTGCCGCTGATGACGCCGGCGCGCGTGCGCTTGATGCCGACCACGCCAGGCATCTGCACGGGCGCACTCGCGCCTGGCGGCTGAACGTAGACGGGGAGACTCTCGGCCCGCTCAATGAGCGGCTCGACGTACGACGGCGCGCCCCGAAGTGCGAGCGTGGCAGTCGGCCCGGCGGCCGCCCCTGTCCGCTCGCCTTGGCGCCGGGCAGCCGGCTCCCTGGCGCTGGACGTGTGCAGGGAGGCGCTGAACATGGCTACCGCGACCGCCACCAGGATGACACGGGGGAGCCTGCGTCTTGCCGAGGACACGCGCCCGGCGCCGGCCGCCCCTTGCTCGCCGATGAGCTGGTTCGGGCACCCCCTCAAGTCGGCTCAACCCTCTTCTTCGGCCTTACGGTCGCGCAGATCGCGCTGCCCAAAGGCGCCGGGGAGAAGCTCTGCCACGGTGCTGGTCGCGCGCCTGCCGCCCTCGCCCTCCATAATGACCGACGCCTCGGGAGCCAGCTCCCACATCACCTGCCGGCAGGTCCCGCACGGCGTCAGCGGCTCCTCGCCCGGCCCAACGATCGCGATGGCCCGTATCTCGCGGCAGCCCGCCGCGACGGCGCAGAACATCGCCACCCGCTCGGCGCACACCGTGGGGCCGTAGGCGGCGTTCTCGATGTTGCATCCCTCAAAAACGCGACCGTCGGCGCACAAAGCAGCAGCGCCGACGGTGAAATTCGAGTACGGAGCATAGGCGCGCTCTCGGGCGCGCCTGGCAGCGGCTACCAGTCTCTCGGCTACCTCAGCGTTCAGCATTGCATTCGGCGATTGCTGCGGGCCGTGGCTGCCTGGCCGGCCGCCTACCCCTGATATGTCACGTACGCGCGATCCTGCTGGAAGTCCCAGTCGGTCACTACGCCAAAGATCTCGCAGAACGGCCGCACCGGGACGTAGGTCCGGTTCTGCTTGCGGACGGTCTTGACGCCCAGGCTCATCTTGAAGCCGACGAACCTGCCCTCCTGCGGGTTGGCGACGTCCTCGACCATCTCACCGACACAGACCGTGGCGCGGTTCGGGAAGACCTTCACCACGATGCCGTTGCGGTGCACCTCGACCTGGTTGTCGCAGGGCCCCCAGATGATTGTGCCGCCGATGTGCCGCATCAGGTCGGTCAGCGTGATGTAAACGCGGCCCTTGCGGATGAACCCGTGCTTCTCCAGGTCGCCCTCGCGGTTGTTGAAGTACACGATCTCGTGGAAGATCCTGGGCTTGTAGAGCTTGATGAAGGGGGGCCTGGGGCCGCCGAGCAGCGGCGGCTCCTCCACCGTCACCTGCTCCACGGCGGGCGGGGCGACCGTGTTGAGCACCTTCACGGGGATGCTGCCGGTGCTGGCAATGAGGGTCTCGCCGCGGATGGCGTCCACGCGTAGCGCGTGGTCGCCGTCGTCCATCTCTGCGGTGTCAAGGTCGAACTGCGCGCCGGCCCCGTGGGTCATCGCCCTGGCCGCATCGTCCACAAAGAGCATCAGGGGCTGATCCCGCATAATGTCGGCAACCGGAGACACGGTGACCTGCCCGCGAAGAGCGGGCACTGAGCCCTCCAGGTCCATCGGCATCTCCGAGGCAATCGCCAGCGACAGGCCGCTTGGGCCCTGGAGCGTCAGTGTGCCGGCAGTGGCCGCTGAGGCTGCGATGAGTACGCCGGTGAAGAGCACCAGCAAACGCTTGTTATCGGCCAACACGGCGAACACCCCTCTCTTGATTGACAGATGAGGCCCCCGCAGTCCCGAGTGGGTCGTGTCGTGGCACAGGCGCCCCCGCCTGTGCAGACCAAGGGCGATGCGGGCCTTCAGCCCGCCGACAGGCCAGGGCGCCTGTCGCACGGGCAGCATAGGATGGGACGAGTGTTGCCCTCCTCGCGCTTGTGACTATACCACAAGCCCGCCCGGCTGTCAAAGCCCTCGGCGCGAATGCTGCGCGGGTTGTGTTCGTCCGGCATTCCAAGATTCGACCCAAGTAGCGTGGGCCGCGTTCACCGACGCTTTCGCTTTCGTGCCCTGTCTCCATTTCGGGACTTCTCGCCACCGGCGTGCGGAATCCGGGATCAGATCTCGACCAGCTCTATCTCGTCGAGGCTGGACGGGCCGAGGCCGAGCTCTGCCGCGCGATCAACGTGGACGGCACGGTCGCCGACTGGCGGCAGGTTGCGCTCCGCGCGCTCGGCGTCTATCATCTCGCGCCCGACCACGTCCATTGCAACCGAGTTGAGGCTGGCCAGAACGGCCCTCGGCTCAAACAGCGTCTGCGGGCCGCTGAAGCTGGCATTGCCGTCGAATGTGCCCCGCAAGGCGTCGCAGACGATCAGCCGTGTCTTCTCCACGATGGTCGGCGCCGTGTTGAGGTCGCCCACGGCCACGCAGTGGTTCGGATGGAAACGATTCGGATTCTGCACCGACCCCAGATGGTTCTTGAGCGCAATCGTGACGCCCGCCGCGTTGTGGTGTTTGAGCACCGGTGTGCTGACCAGCGCGGTAATGCGCTCCTTCAGGATGAGCGGCAGCCTGGTCTCCACGCCGCCGTAGCTCTCGACCTCATCGGCGTAGCCGCCCACCTCCGGCGTATCCGAAGCGTAGCACTTCACGCCTGGACCGGTCTGAATCGCGTAGATGTCCCCGAGCCGCAGCAGATGCTGCTGCGGCCGGTCCCAGATGATGATGTTGTCGGCCGGGACGCCCACGCGCTGCACGCCGGCCGCGATAGCGTCTACCACCTCGCGGCGCGTGTATATGCCCGGCGCCCCCAGGCAGTTTATCTTTATGCCCACAACATCCTCCGGGCTGAACAGTGACGACCACGCGGCGTCAGCATCCGCCTCGCCTGTCAGCGCGGTCACCACCTCGTCCACCATGTGCGTCACGACCTGAGGCTGCACCTCAGCGTCTACGATCGCCTGAGTGCGCGTGACCCGAACCACCCTGGTCGGCTCGCCCGCCTCTTGGGCATACGCAGGCTCTCGCAACTCGCTGCCTATGACCGCTGCGCCTGCGGCAATGCCCACGGTCCTGAGAAAGTCGCGTCGGCTTATCCCATCGCCCATCTGCGTCATCCCCTTCCAAGTAAGACAGCAGGGTACGCGGGTAGATTCGGCGCCGCTGCCGACTACTCCTTCACCCCTTTGAACAAACGCACGAGGAGGTTCGCCAGCATAGGCGCGGAATCAGTGCGGAGTATCCGGAGGCATCCCCGCGAGAGTAAAGAGAGGTGCGTCAAGGTGCCGGAGGATCTCGTAGTTGTGCTTGATTGTGGGGCGACGAACGCGCGCGCCGTCGCAGTGAACGAGCAGGGCGAGATCGTGAGCGCCGCCGGGCGGCCCAACGATCCGGCCCAGCAGCCGGATAGCCCCGAGGGATGGCTCATCTGGCCGCTGGAGGAGGTGTTCGGCAAGCTCGCCGACGCCTGCGGCGAGGCGGTCGCGGAGCTTGATGCCTCGGCCGTGCGCGCTGTGACCGTGACCACCTTCGGCGCGGATGGAGCGCCGGTGGGCGCCGACGGCTCGCTGACCTATCCGGTCATCTCCTGGCAGGATGCGCGCACTGAGCCGCTGGCGAAGGGCGTAGGGGAGCGGATAGACCCGTGGCGGCTCTTCGCCGAGACCGGCTACCAGGTGATTCCGTTCAACACGCTGCTCAAGCTCATCTGGCTGCGCGAGAATGAGTCGGCGGCGCTGGAGAGCGCGGAGTGCTGGATGATGATGGCGGGCCTGCTGAGCCAACTTCTGTGCGGCGAGTTCTCGATTGACCCGACCGCCGCCGGAACGATGATGGCGATGGACGCGGCGAAGAGGACGTGGTCGGCGGAGATGCTGGCGCTGGCGGGGCTGACCGAGACCTTCTTCCCGCGCTGGGTGGAGCCGGGCGAGATCATCGGGCAGTTGACCGCCGAAGCCGCCGAGCGAGCGGGCTTGCCGGCTGGCATCCCGGTGGTGGCCGCGGGCCATGACACGCAGTTCGCCGCCGTCGGCTCCGGCGCGCGGCCCGATGAGGCGATCCTGAGCAGCGGCACCTGGGAGATACTGATGCTGCGCCAGGAGCGCTACGAAGCCACGCGGCAGGGCTTCGAGGAGGGCATCATCATCGAGGCCGACGCCGAGCCCGGGCGCTGGAACCCGCAGCTTCTGATGATGGGCTCGGGAGTGCTCGAGTGGATCCGCGAGAGCTTCTACGGCGAGATAGCCGACCGCTCGGAGGCCTACCCGGTGATGATAGCCGAGGCCGAAGCGGTCGCGCCCGGCGCGGACGGGGTGACGGTGGTGCCGAGCTTCGTGCCCGACACCGGGCCCACCGCGAAGCACCGCACGCGCGGGACCATCCTGGGGCTGGGGCTGAACACGGAGCGGGGACAGGTCTACCGGGCCGGGCTGGAGGGGCTTTGCTACCAACTGCGGCACGCGCTGGAGATCCTGGCCGATTGCACCGGCTTCCGGGCGGAGGGGATACGCCTGGTGGGCGGCGGGGCCAGGAACCCGCTCTGGAACCAACTACGCGCGGACATCACCGGCCTGCCGGTCACGACGATAGCGAACGAGGAGGCGACGGTGCTGGGGGCGGCGCTGTTCGCGTTCATGGGCGCGGGCGTCTTCGCTTCGGTGGCCGAGGGCCAGGAGCGCGCGGACCTGGGCGAGACGACGATTGAGCCTGCGGCCGACCGCGAGCAGTACGACGACCTCTACGCCGCGCACCGCTCCCTGCCCCCGGCGCTGGCCCCGTTCTACCGCCAAGGAGACTGAGCGTCTGACGTGGAAGCTGTGCAAGTTGCCCACTGAGGAGATGAGGAGATGCGAATCGAGCTCGTGCTTGACGATGATCTCCTGGAGAAGGCCCAAGAACTGACGGGCATCCGCACCGTCGAGGGCGTCATCACGGAGGCCCTCAAGCTCCTCGTGCGGGTCCGCGAGCAGCGGGAGATTCTGAAGTTGCGGGGCAAGGTGGACTGGGAGGGCAACCTCGACGAGATGCGGCAGGGCCGCTTCCTGGATGCTGAGGCCTCGCCCGACGGCCTTGATTGACCTGCTCGCAGGCTACGGTCCCGTCAACCGGCCAAGTGTCCCTCGAGCAGTTGCACGGTGCGGTCGGTGTGCTCGGCGGCCAGGGGGTCGTGGCTGACGAGGAGGAGGGTGCCGCCGTCGCGGTGGAAGTCCGCCAGGTAGCTCATCACCTGGGCCGCGCTGGCAGGGTCCAGGTTGCCTGTCGGCTCGTCCGCCAGAATGATCGCCGGGCGCTTGAGCAACGCCCGCGCCAAAGCCACGCGCTGGCGCTCGCCCGTGCTCAACTCCGCCGGGCGATGACGCACCCGATGGCCAAGCTGCAATCGCTCCAGCAACTCCCGCGCCTGCTTGCGACCGGCGCTCATCCCTGCCAGCGTCGGCACCAGGACGTTGTCCAGCGCGCTCAGATAGGGCACCAGGTGGAACATCTGAAAGACGAAGCCGATCTTCTCGGCGCGCCGGCGCGCCCGATCGCGCGCCGATAGCGCATAGAGGTCCTCCCCGTCAAGCAGCGCCCGCCCCTCGGTGGGCCGGATCATGCCGCCCACGGTGAGCAGGAGAGTGCTCTTGCCGCAGCCGCTGGGCCCGCGCACCGCCACGAACTCCCCAGCCGCAACGCTGATGCTCACCTCGTCGAGCGCGCGGACCTCTTCGCTGTCCCTGCGGTAGAGCTTGCTGACGTTCTCGAGGGCGATCATCTGCTACTCTTCTCTCAGCACCTGAGCGGGGTCCTGCATGACGCCCTGCACGATCGGCAGGTAGCTGGCAACCACGCACATCAAGGCCGCACCTATCAGCGACCAACTGAGCAGGGAGTACATCGGAGCGATCTTCCTGGCGGTCAGCGGGAAGACCTGCGGGCCGAAGTGCGAGGCCAACCACGTGCCCAGGACAAAGCCGAGGGCGGCGCCCACCAGGCCAATGAGCACGGCCTTGCCGAGGAAAAGGACCGCGATGGGCCAGGAACTCACTCCCATGGCGCGGAGCACCCCGATCTCGGCGCGCCGCTCGCGCACGTTGCCCAGCGCAAGCAGACCCACCCAGACCGCGGCGACGATGAGGATGGCGGGGATGATGAGCGCGGCGTAGTTCTCGATCATCTTGCGCGTCTCAGCGCGCATAATGGCGATGGAGCGGAACTCGGTCACGTGCGTCCCGGGCAGCTCGCGGGCGAGCTGCTGGCGGATGTCGGCGAGGGCGTCACCCAGGCACAGACACCCGAGCGCCTCGACCTCGTTGATGCGGCCAGGCTTGCCGAGGACCTCCTGCACGTCGTGCAGGTGGCCGTAGATGCGGATGTCGTCCTTGGTGCCCTGCTCCTCCAGGCGCATCGCGACCCGGAAGCTCTTGTCGCCCAGCTCGATCTCCTGACCGACCTGTATGTCCGTCCCGCGCCAGAGTTCATAGCCGACATACACCGTGCCTGGCTCGGGGGCCTCGATCATGGCCGACTTCGCGGGCAGGTACTTCATCTGAACCTCGGGCAAGATGCCGGTGAGCAGGATCTTGCGCCCGCGCCACTCGATCCTCTTCTGAAGCCGCGCGACCAGGTGCTGAATACTCAGGTCCTTCGAGTTGGCCAGGCGATGGACATACTCCTCAGGCATCTCCTTCCGGGCGTAGTCCTGGCTCCAGAAGTCCACCATGTCGGTGCCCTCGGGGACGATGATGAGGTTGAAGCCCATGTTGCGCATCAGGCGGACGGTCTCGCGGCGCGAGGCCTCGCACGCGGTGAATACGCCCACGAACAGCCCTACCGCCGTGATCACCGCGATAAGCGCGGATATGAAGTTAAGCTTGCGATGACGGATCTCACGCAGCAACATACGGATGATGAACATCCTCGATCACCCCAACGGCGAACGACTCAGAACCGCACCGTAACCGTCGCGTACGACGGCACCACGCATGGCCGCCCTGCTGCATCAGAGGGAACGCTGACGCGTGGAGCACAGCCTCTACTCCTCTCGGGCCCTGCGCGCGAGCAGCAGGCCGCCGGCTACCACCGCCAGCGTCACCGCCGCCAACACCAGGGCAAGCCGAAGGGACAAGACCGATCCGAGCGAGACACCGTGCCCCACCTCCAGGTCAGCGGCGGACCGGGGTGCGGGCCGAGAGAGGGGAAGCTCGGGCACGCGTCCTTCCTCATCGGCCTTTGCCGCGTCGGTGCCCTCCTGCTTGCCCGCCGCCTCGTCCGGCGCAGCCTCGGCGGAGGTCGCCTTCGCTTCTGCGGCTTGGGGCTCGGTCTGCGCCGGCTCCTCGCCGCTCTTGCGCTTCTCGGTCGGCTCCGCCGCCGTGCTCTCTACCGGGCTCGTGATGCGCTGGTCGCCCGCTGAAGGTTGCTCGGCCGGAGGAGACTCGAGCACCGGCGTGGCGGGCTCGCCTTCGCCAAGGCTTCGGCGGACAGGCTTGGAAGCCCGACCTGCGCGAGGTTGGTCAGCACGCTTCTCCGGCG
>CBFDBV010000048.1:0-15879 GCA_965603135.1 uncultured bacterium | reverse complement strand
CATCAGGTCCGCGCACCACGGAGGTGCTATGCAAGAGAAGATCGCCGAACCGGACACGCGTCGCGATGACAGCCCCGAGGTGCAGCCCGAGCGCCACGTGCGGATTGTGACCATGCTGGTGCTCAGCGTGGCGATGACCTGGGTGGCGGGGTATTGGATTCGCCAGGCGGAGATCATCGTGTCGGCGTGCCAGATAACGGAGGCCGTGCCCGCGATCCCGGGCATCACCGCCCTCCTGTTCCTGATGGCCATCAATCCGCTGATCCGGCGGTTGCCGCTGGTGCGCAAGCTCTCCACCGGCGAGATCGTGGTGGTGTATCTGTTCGTGACCGTGGCCACGACGATGTATGGCTGCGGGGTGATGCGCTTCCTGATCGCCTGCATCACTGTGCCCTACTACTACTCGACGGCCGCGGCGCCGCTCGAGAACCTGGCCCCGGGCATCCCCGCCTGGCTGTCGCCGACCGACCCGGTCGTCCACCGCTGGCTGTATGAGGCCTCGCCCACCGGCGCAGTGCCCTGGGATGCCTGGGGGGTGCCCATCGCCGCGTGGACGGGCTTCTTCATGCTGCTGGGCGGAACGCTGCTGTGCTTTATGATACTCTTCGCGGAGAGCTGGATAGACCACGAGCGCCTGGTCTTCCCGCTCGTCCGGCTGCCGCTGGAGATACTCGGTGAGGAGGCCGGGGTGTCGTTCTTCCGCAATCCCATCACCTGGGTGGGCATCGGCCTGGCGACGCTGATCAACATCATCACGATGGTGCGTGCGGTGTTCTTCGGCGGGCCGCGTGGAACGCCGCGCTTTGACCTGAGCCGCCAGATCACCGACTACCCCTGGCGAGCGCTGCGGCCGCTGCAAGGCCACGTCAGGCCCGGGCTCATCGGGCTGGGCTACCTCATCTCGACGGAGCTTTCGTTCTCCATCTGGTTCTTCTACCTGTTTCAGAAGGCCCAGGCGCTGGGGATGACCATCGCCGGCTACCGCCTGGGCGGCATGCCCTTCGCTCAGGAGCAGGGCATCGGCGCGTACCTGGTGCTGGGGCTGGTGCTGCTGTGGAAGGGGAGGGGGGCGATCCGGCACGCCTGGGAGGGCTGGCTCAAGCCCGAGCAGGCGCGGGACGATCGGCTGCCGTATCGCTGGGCGCTGGTCGGGGTGCTGGCGGGGATCATGGGTCTGATGGCCTTCATGGTCTCGGCGGGGATGGAGCCGTGGCTGGCCGGGCTGTATCTGGGCGTTCTGCTGATGGTCGGCATCGTGTACGGACGCTTGCGCGCCGAGACGGGCGTGCCGCTGGTCTGGGCGTTTCCCTACGGCCAGCAGCACAAGGTCATCTGGAACTTCCTGGGGCAGGCGCGAGTGGTGGGCCTGGGGCCTGACTTCGCCTCGCCCACGATGTTCGCGCTGATGGGCTTCCTGTCGCGGGGTTACTTCCCCGCGGTGTCGGGATACGAGATAGAGGGCATCAGCCTGGGCCAGCAGACCGGGGTGAACTGGCGGCAGATTGGGACCACCCTGATGCTCGCCATCGGCTTCGGCGCGGCGAGCGCGTTCATCTTCCACCTCCAGCCGTACTACCAGGAGGGCGGCGTGGGCCTGCGCGGGGGCATCTGGGGATGGGGCATCGCCAAGCAGGAGTACACGAACGTGCTGCGCGGCGCGGAGATGCCGGCGCCACCGGACGGCCCCCGCATCACGGCCACGCTCTTTGGCGGGGCGCTGATCCTGGCGCTGGTCTGGGCGCGCGGCTACTGGTTCAGCTTCCCTCTGCACCCCATCGGGTACTGCGTGGCCGGGGCCTACGGGAACCTGGTGTGGTTCCCCTTCCTGATGGTATGGCTCTGCAAGAGCCTGTTCCTGCACTACGGGGGCAGCCAGTCGTACCTGAGGGCGCTGCCGGGGTTCCTGGGCTTTGCGCTGGGGCATTTCATAACGGCGGGGCTGATCTGGGGCTCACTTGCCGCGGCCCTGGGCGGCCCGTTCCTGCGCTGGGGAGTGTGGTTCGGCTAACGGCGCGTCCCCCTCCGCGTAGGTCGGGCTTCCAAGCCTGTCCGCCGAAGCCTTGGCGAAGGCGGGCCCGACTCGTCTGCACTTGGAAGGAGCGCAGCCATGTTTCAGAAGACGTTGCTGACGGATGAGCAGGTGGAGCCGCTGGCGGAGGGCGTGTTCGAAGTTCTCGAGCAGGTCGGCGTTCTGTGTCAGAACGAGGAGATGCTGAGGGCGCTCGACGCCGCCGGCGCAGAGGTTGACTACGCCCCCGAGAGGGCCACCTTCCCCAGGGAGATGGTGGCCGAGTTCATCGAGGACTTCAGGCGCGAGAACGCCGAGAGCGGCGATGACGCGGCGGCCAAGTTCACGGCTCCCGGCCTGCCCGGCATCGGGACCCAGGTGGCTCAGTTGTACCACGACTACGCGAAGCAGGAGACGCGCTCGGCGAACAGCAAGGATTTCATCGCGCTGACCAAGCTGGGTGACGTGCTTCACGGAGATGGCGGGGTGGGACATTCACTTTCGATGACAGACTGCCCGCCGGCGCTGGAGCCACTGGAGGCGGGACTGCTCCTGGCCGAGTATGCGCACAACCCCGGCCGTCCGTTTGCCTGGCGCGTTGACCAGGTGGACTACCTGAAAGAGATGGGGGAGATCCTGGGCATTGAGGACTGGTTCAGTTGGGGGGCGACGTGCTTCGCGCATCCGCTGCGCTTTGATAGGGACGTGGCCGACAAGTTCGCGCGGCGGTGCAGGGAAGGCGTGTCCGCCGGTCTGACCGCGATGCCCGTGGCGGGCGTCTCGACGCCGGTGACGGTCGAGGGCTTCATCGTGGTCTCCAGCGCTGAGCACGTCGCCACCTGGATCGCCGCTCGCGCCATCAACCCGGACGTCGGGCTGAGCGGGTCCATGTGGGCGGGGACGGTGGACATGAAGACCGGATCGGTCAGCTACGCGGCCTTCGACGCGATGTTCTACGCATTCGCCAGCGTCGAGTTCCTGCGGCGCTGGTGCGGCAAGACGATCCCGGTGGGCGGCGGCGAGTACTGCGCTGCGAAGGTGCCGGGCCTGTATGCCGCGCTGGAGAAGGCGGACAAGGCCATGATGATCGCCGCATTCACCGGGCAGCCCAAGGGCGTGGGCAGCGGCATGCTCGACGACGGCAAGATCCTGTCGCCGGTGCAGCTCATGATCGAGCGGGACCTGGCGGAGGGGGTTGGCTTCCTTGCGGGAGCTCTCGACCCCACCGACGAGAACATCGCTATGCCCACCATTGCCGAGGTGGACATCGGTTTGCGCACGAACTACTTGGCGACAGAGCACACCCTCAGGCACTTCCGCTCCTCTCTCTGGCTGCCCGAGTTCATCGAGCGTGCGGGCTGGGAGGGCTTCGACCAGGAGACAGAGATGCTCGACAAGACCCAGCAGAAGGCGAACGAGCTGGTGGCGCAGTACACCAAGCCGGCGGGCCGCGAGGACCAGCTTGCCGCGATGCGAACTGTGATCGAGAGGGCACGGCCCAAGCTGCTTGGGCCGTGATTGCAGCGCCGCTGAGGCCTACCCGAGATGGTTGTGGAGGACCCCGACCACGTCACTTCCCCGAGGGAGCAGCAGAGGAAATGAAAGCCGCCATCCAGGTCGGACTTGGGAAGTACGAGATCCAGGACGTGCCGGTGCCGGAGATCGGCGAGTCGCAGTGCCTCATCAAGGTGGGCGCCTGCACGATCTGCGCCACGGATGTGAAGTACTTCAAGGGGATCCAGACGCGCGAGTGGCCGAGCCCGATGGGCCACGAGATCACCGGCATCGTCGAGCAGGTCGGGAGCGAGGTCGAGGGCTTCGAGCGCGGCGACCGCATCCTCTCGCGCATCGTCTGGGGCGGGTTCGCCGAGTACGTCCCGGCCGACGCGGACATGCTGGTGCATCTCCCTGAGAACCTCGGCTTCGAGGATGGGGCGATCGGGCAATTGCTACCCATCGCGGTGCGCGGCGCGGAGCTATCTATGAAGCCGGGCAAGACGGTGTTCGTCAGCGGCTTGGGCGCAGCGGGCCTGCTGTGCGTTCAGGTCGCGAAGGCCTACGGCGCCTCGAAGGTGATCGGCGCTGACTTCTTCGAGATGAAGCGTAACGTGGCCCTGGAGGTCGGCGCGGACGTGGTCGTGGACGCGAAGGCGGAGGATGTGGTGGAGGTCGTGCGGCGCGAGATGGAGGGCGGGGCCGATGTCACTATGGAGGCGGTTGGTCTGGAGCCGTCCTTCCGTGCTTGCGAGGAGGCCGTGCGCAGCGGCGGGATCATCTCGGTCTTCGGCACCCACTTGACGCCGATGGAGTTGGACCTGGCGCAGTGGGAGGGCCGCTCGCTTCAGTTGCACATAATGAGGGAGACCCGGGAGGAGATGCCGGCGATGCTGCGCAAGGCGGCCGACCTGCTCGCCTCGGGTCAGGTCCGCCTGAAGCCGCTGCTCTCGCGCGTGATGAAGCTGGATGACATTATGCAGGCCTTCGACCTGGCGACACACCAGCCCGAGAAGCACATCAAGATCGCCATCGTGCCGTGAGGACGGCGGCCATGAAGACATCGGTCTTCTCCACGAGCCTGACCGCACTGGATCTCAGGGAGGCCATCCACGTGGCCGCGGAAGTCGGCTACGACGCGATGGAGATCGGATGCTTCGCCCCGCATTTGACGCTGGAGATGGCCGAGACGCGAGGGGACGAAGTCTGCGCCTGGCTTCAGCAGGCTGATCTTCCTGTCTCAGCTCTCTCGCTGGTGGTGAGTTACACGGCGGCTGAGGAGGCCATCTGGCGTGCAAACGTCGAGGAAACCTGCGCTTTCATCCGGCTCTGCGGGAAGTTCGACACGCGACTCGTGAAGATGATGCCTGGTGAGCCGGGCAGTGCGCAGGCCACCGAAAGGCACTGGGAGCGCTTCCGGCGCGCGATGGAGACCATCGTTCCCATCGCCGAAGCCGCCGGCGTCCGACTCGCCCTCGAGACCCACTTGGGCCACCTGAGCGACTCGATTGAGAGCACGGCCCGGTGCGTCGAACTGGGCGACTCCGAGGCGCTGGGCGTCAATCTCGACTTCTGCAATGTTCGCACCTGCGGCGAGTCCCCGTTGGACGCCATCGAGCGCTTTCAGGGCCGCATCTACCTGGCGCACGTGAAAGACAGCCTCTTCAACCTGGACAGCGGCGAATACGTGCCGATGGGGCAGGGCAAGATGGACTACAGGCCGATCATTGAGCGCCTGCGCGAGGTCGGCTACGAGGCGTATCTTTCCGTGGAATGTCTGTATCCCCGGGCGAAGAGGCACGATCCCCGGGGCTCGATCGCGCACGACCTGGGGGTCCTGCGGCACCTGTTGGCGGGGGCCTCTGCCTCATGAGCGCCTGGCGCTGAGAGGCAAGAGCCAGCGGGACTACTCGGCGGCGGCGAGCGGGATCTCGATCCGGCTGCCGACGGCGACGGGTTCGTACTTCGCGCCGTAGATCTCTCCGAAGACAACGCGCGCCTCGTCGCCCGAGCAGTGGCACGGGCCGGCGCGGCGCACGCCCAACTCCTGGAAGCCGTGCGCTATCGCCTCCAGCCGACTCCGGCTCTCCCCGCCCAGATGGAAGCCGCCGAAGACCAGCTCAATGTCCCGATCCATCAGGCGCTTCGCCTCTGCGACCATCTCGACAACGCCAGGGTGAGCACACCCCGTGATGACGATGAGGCCCGGCTCCGCCTCAAGGATCAGGGCCTGCTCCTTGACGCCCGCGCCCATCTCGCCGGTGGTGTACACGTGGTCGGCGAGGCGCTGACCGGGCTCCACGTCGAGGATCCCCGCGCCGGTCGCTCGCACGGCCTCCTTGAAGGCCTCGGGGAACGACGGCGGCACGCAGACGGTAACCTCGCTGTTGCGGGCCAGGAAATCCGCGAGGCCGCCGACGTGATCGCCGTGAATGTGCGAGAGGACGACGAGGTCCACGTCGGCGGGATCAATGCCCAGCTCGCGCATGTTCGAGAGAAGCGTCGGCCCATCGCCGCCGGTGTCAAAGAGGACGGTGGTCTCGGGCAGCTCTATCACGCAGCCGAAGCCCCAGGCGGTCTGAAGTCCCTCGACGCCCGGGTTGTTGTCGTAGACGACGGTCATCGTCATTGTGTTACCCCCTGTCGGTGATGGTACTGCTGGCTGTGCGACGGGTTCCTCGTCTGCAGCGCTAGTCTCGGTACGCCTCGGCTTGCAGCCGACGAGGGCGACAACGAAAGCAAGGATAACGGCCAGGCTGAGGACGCTGACTGCTCTGAGTGCACGGTGCACGGTCCCACCCCCATGGTGCGGCCTCGCTTAGCGGAACTGAACCACGATGTCGCCGACTTCAACCCCTATCGTGGAGGCGACGGGAGGGCACTTCGCCATCAGCATGTAGAAGATGCCCGAATACTCGCTGAGCGCCTCGTAGTTGGCCTGTCCCTTCGCGATGGCGACGTCATGGCCACGGATCCAGCGGGCGACCTCGTCCCAGTCATACGCGGGGTATCGCGCATCGTCGCCGTTGCTCACCTGGAGGATCTCGATACGCCGGATGGCCTCGATCCCGGCCTGCTCGACGTCGCGGATGGTGGCATCGTTGATGAACGGGCCGCTCTTGACGACCAGGGCGACACGCAGGCGATGCCGCGCGATGATGGTCTCGATGAGCAGGCGGTCGAACACGATCTCGCCCGCGTTGTCGGCGAAGATAATGATCTCGCGCGCCTGGTCCAACTGCTGCGCCAGCTCGTCGAAGTCGTCCACGGCGAACTCGAGGCCGGCAACACGGTCAAGCGTGGCAGTGAGGTCGTAGCTCTCCATCGCACCGAGGTCCATGATGTTGCCCGCCAGGGCGAGGCGGACGGCCATGCGCAGGGGGTCCTCGGCGTTGCGCACCTGCTCTTGCAGCCCGGGGTAGAGCGCAAGGGCGGCTCCATTGGCGCGTGCCTTGGCCTGCTCGAAGGGGTCGTCCACGCCCGTCAGCTCGCGGACGATGCGGTGCACACCCATGCCGAGGGCGAGGGGCGTGTCGGTCCAGTCGGCCTGCGCAAGGTGCTCCAGCACCCGGCGCAGGATCGTCCGCTGCTGGGACTGAGATGCGCCGGCGGCCCTGGCCGCACGCAGGGCCTGCTCCTGGATGCAAGGGACACAATCAAGGTGAGCTTTCATATCGCCTGCACGAGCCTCATCTGCCGGGCGCGGGATGGTGGTGCGCTCTGTGAGCTTGCCGGGGGGCGAGTGTCAGCGCCACAGGAGCACGGGCACCTTGGCCTGCTCGACGACATCCGGCCAGGCCTCGCCGAAGAAGAAGCCGGTGAGCATCCCGCGCGGGACGCCGCCCAGGGCGATGAGGTCGGCATCCAGGCGCTTGGCGTCATCGAAGAGGATGGTAGGGGCATCGCCCTCGACGACACGCACCTCAGGCTCCACGCCGCGGGCGCTGACCAGCCTCGCGGCTCGCCTGGCGCCATCGGCCAGCCGTGAGTGCTCCGGCGCGCCCGTGACGACGACCACCTCCCACCCGCCCGCGGCCGCCAGGTCGGCGACCAGCTCCACGGCGTGCCCCGAGTCAGGGCTGCCGTCGTAGCCAACCAGCGCGCGAGTGATGGGCCGGTGGTCCGCACGAGTGACCAGCATCGGCTTGATGCAGAAACGCAGCAGCCGCTGCACGGTGCTGCCGAGCAGCATCACGGGATCCGCCGTCACGCCCTGCGCGCCGATGACGACCAGGTCGGCGCTTTCCGCCTCCTGCGCGAGCACCTGAGCGGGATCGCCGGGCCGGCGGGTCTCGGCCAGCTCGACCTTGCGCTCTACGCAGAGCTTGCGAGCGCCCTCAAACCAGGAGCTGGCGGTCCCGCGCGCAGCGCGCTCGGCGGCGACGGTGTTGGCGTCGCGCTCGTCCAGCTCAGGCTCCGCGGCACCGGCCTCGGGAAGCACGCCAACCGCGTAGACGCCACCGCGTAGCAGTTGGGCGATCTCTACGGCGTACTCCGCGGCGACCTCGCCGCCTGCGGACCCATCTACACCGACCATGATTGTTCGCATGGAAGCATCATCTCCCTGCGCCAGAGCTGCTGTCGCGACCAGGTACCTATTCCGCAAGCGGGCGATGCAATCCTTCGCGTAATTGTATTCAGGCCGCGTGAAGTTGAGCATCATCTATCCAGCAGCAGTGTAACAGTCTCCCTCAACACGACCTTCTCTTCGTTTAGCTATTGACACCCGCCGGATTGTGACGTACAATACCCAACAGAAGCGGCGCCTGAGGAGGCGAAGCACCGTGCAATCGTGTCAGCGCGGGCGAAGGTACTTGGTGTACGTGGCTACCGTGCTCCTGCTGCTGTCGGCCGACAGCAGCTATGCTGACCCCACGTGGGGGCGCACCTTCTGGGAGGACGACTTCGAGGACGGCAACTACACGAGCGACCCGACATGGGCAGTGTTTTCTAGCCCAGGCGGCGGGCGATCTGTGGTGAGCTACGAGGGAGACTATGCATTCGAGTTGACCGCGCCGTACCTGGCAGCGGCGGGGGGCGGGTGGTCGGGCGCATACGTGGATCTAGTGCAAGGTGATCAGGGCATTGCAGGCTGGCTTGATACATCCCCGTTGCAGAGCGATGACTGGGGCGCTGTCTATACTCTCCGGTATTCGGCGCCCACACTTGGATTCGGAACCGGGTACGCGCTGGCGGTGGCCCATGATGCAGCAGACGCGATCTATGCAGAGTTGTACCAGTTCGACGATACTACGTATACGAGCGTGGCCGGTCCGGTGCAAGTCGCGAGCAGCTATCAAGACATGTGGGTCCGGTTTCTGGCAATGGGCACCGGTACTGACACCGAATTGCTGGGACGGGTCTGGGCGGATGGGCAATCCGAGCCGGACACGTGGACCCTGCGGGGTAACACCGCGAGCGGCATTACGAGCTACTATAACACGGGCCGCGGCGGGGTAGCGGTGATCGCGACGTCCGAAGGTGTAACCGCGGACGCTTACTTCGATGACATAAAGTTCGGCACACCAGAGCCAGCAACGCTCGCTCTCGTGCTAGCTGGTATCGGCGTCCTGGCAGCGCGCAAGCGCCGACAGGACTAGCCGGCGCGCAGAGCAGACAGGCAACGACGCCTCGCCGTCAACGGCGGGGCGTTTGCACTTCTCGCGGCTCGCAGGAGATGCCCTCACGCAGGGCGAATACGTGACTGGCACCAGGCAAGAGCGTGCAAGCGGAGGGTTCCTATGCGCAAGGAGCTTGAGATCACCATCAACCCCGACGGCGAGGTGGAGATCCTCACGCACGGCTTCAAGGGGAAGTCGTGCCTGAATGCGGTCGCGCCCTTCGAGGCGGTGCTGGGCGAACTGAACCAGCGGGAGCTAACGAGCGAGTACTATGAGCAGGAAGAGACCCGACGAGTCCAGCGCCGTCGGCGACGCTGAGATCATCATCTCGCCCGAGGGCGAGGTCATCATCTTCGACCTCGACAAGGGGCTTCTGAAGGCGGCCGAAGCGCTCAACCCCGCCGATCCGCGCGTGCGCGCCGCGCGACGGGCCCTCGAGTCTGCCAAACAGCGCGATGCGCACTGACTCCGCTTCAGTCCCCCCTCAGGTGGTCCCCAGCAGCCAGTTCGTGATCTCCAGCGCGTAGCGGATCCGATGCACCATCTGCTCCGGCGGCAGGCCGCGCTCGCCCGGGTTCTCCAGGTTGAAGATGCCCTCGTAGCCGATCTCCCGCATGGCTTTGATGCCGCTCTCCCAGTCAATGTTGCCGTAGCCGGGCGTGCGGTGCTGATCGCCGGAGCCGTCGTTGTCGGAGATGTGCGTGGCGATGAGCTTGTCGCCGCACTGCCGGACGGCCTCGGCCATCGGTATGCCCTGCATATTCGCGTGACTGGTGTCCAGGCAGATGCCCACGTTGGGAGCGCCGATATCCTCGATAAGCTCCAGGAGTTCCGGGATCACGGCGCCGTAACGCCGCTGGCCCAGCGCGCCGGTGGTGGCGCGCGCGGCATCCGCCATGTTCTCGATGGCGATGTTGAAATGCCGCTCGGCGGCGTACTCGGCCAGCCGCTTGAAGCTGTCCACGCGCACCCGCTTCTCCTCGGCGAATGCGGCCAGCGTGCCTGGCTGGGCGCCGCCCGGGTGGATGACGCCGTTCTCGATGCCCATCCTGGCGCACAGTTCGACATCGCGCTCGGCCACCTGCAAGGCTGCCTCGCAGGCCGAGGCATCGAGGTCAGCGATGTTGAGGCTGATAGTGAGGTGCACTTGCGGCATCCTGATACCCACCGCCTCGACGGTCTCGCGCACCTCGTCGGCGGCGGCGAAGGGCTCGTTCGCGTCGGCGATCATATTGATGTGCTCTGTGGACAGTTCGATGCCGGGCCAGCCCACCTCGGCGATCTTGCGGATTGCCTCGACGGGCTGGTATTCGAAGAGAATGCTGGTCCATTGGCCGGGATACATTGTCTGCCTCCTGTTGGTTGAGTGCGTGGGCACGGCCGGATTCACTCATTCAAGGGCGGGAGCAGTTCCAGCCAGCGGCGCTGCATCGCGCGGTGCACGTCGGCGAGACGCTGGCGGGCGAAGCCCAGATCGCGCTCGACTGCGCGGTCGGGCCGCGCACCCGTCTGAGCCGCGTTCTTGAGCGCAGCCGTCAATTCCACCTCCTCCTGCCTCGCGGTCGCCATCTTCTCGGCGAAGTCATTCGCGATGGCCTCGAACTGAAGCAGCCACTGGACGTCCTCGTCAGCCTCCTGGTGGCCGGGCTGGGGAGCGGGATGGGCGGAGAAATCGAGACTGCGCATCCTCTTCAGCCAGCCGGAGGCCTGCTCGCGCATACGCTCGGCGGCGACCTCGTGATGCTCGTCCGCGAAGTAGCTCATGCCGATGTGCACGTATCTCACGCCTTCGGCCGGCGTGAAGCGGGCGTAGACCGGGTAGGTGCCCCAGACCTGAAGCGATGAGACCTCCGTCGGGTCAAGCAGCAGTGTGACGCCGCCATCCTCCTGGCTCAGCTTGTTGTGCATGATCAGGGCCCACTCGTCCTGTGCGCTGATCTCGCGCGGCTGGTCGGTAGTCTCATAGTCGGACATCAGCGTCGTGACCCAGCGCTGACGGGGCTGTTCGCCTGTCTTGGAGGTGTTGTACGGATAGGATGAGATGGCGATGGACGAGACGACGGAATCGGTCTCCCCGTCTATGCCCACCTCCAGGAACGCCCAGTGCGTGTCCTCGGGCAGCTTGAGCACGCGCACGCACAGGGTCCCTTCCGGCGGCGTGGGCCAGCACATATCCACCAGCCCACGGTTGCTCTCCTCCACCGCTACGAAGTCGTCCAGGGCCTGGCTGGGGACGGCGCTGTACGCGTTGCCCTCGGGTGGGCTGATGGTCATATCGAGGAAGCTCCAGAGATTCCAGCCGCCGTTGCCGTGCACGCGGCCGAAGTCGCACCCCAGGAACCAGTCGGCATACTGCTCGTGGTAGGGCGTGCGGTCCTCCTCGTGAACGTAGGCCTGGTAGCTTATCTCGAGCTTGTCCATCTTCAAGATGCGCTTGACCCGCAGGAAGCCGAGGCGGTTCTCGCGCCTCTTGTCGGTCTCCTTGTACTCCTCGCGCTCGAGCGAGACGCTGACCGGCTCGACCGCCCAGGTGGCTGCGGCCGTGACAGTACTGAGGACGAAGAGAGTTGCCCAGGCCCTTCTCATCATAGCCTCTCACTCCCGGCCCGCGGATTGACTTGCGTGAATCAGCCCGCAGTTCCTGCGACGAGCTGCGGCTCCCCTCAGTGGCTCAGTGCACCGTCACCTGCGCTTCGTCGCTGACCCCGGTGGCGACGTCGGTGACGCGGATGGTCCACTTGCCGAGCGGATCATTGAAGGCGGGATAGATCTGCCGCGTCACGCGAGGCTCCTCGACCACGAAGACCTGGCGGAGCTGCTCGATGGGCTTGCCCTCTGCGCCGATCGCCGTCAGGCGTACCACGCGGCCTCTGCCGGCGCCCGCCAACTCCACGCGGACCTCTATCGGCTCCCCGGCTTGGCCCTCCTGGGGGACACGCACCTTGATACGGCGCGGCTCCTGCTCAAAGAGCGTGTAGATGAACACGTCCGTGTCGCCCGCCGGCGGCTGGATGGTTTGCGTACGCCCGACGGGGGTCCCGGTGCGCACCTCATAGACGAAGTGCTCTGCGGGCAGCGTCACCTGCGGCGGCCCTTCCTCGCCCTGGACGCGCCAGACGCCCAGGAGCTTGATGTCGCCGCTCTCCAGCAGCCGCACGCGCCAGTTCGGCGCTTCGGTTCGCTTCACGGTGGGCGCGGCGCGGGCGGAATCAAGCACCTGCAGCAGGAGGCCCTCGGCCACATCCTCCCCGAGAGCGTCAATGGCCCCCAGGCTGAAGTTCTGCGCGAGGGCCCTACCCGCACCAAACTTGCGGTCCGTCATGACAGGTCTCCCATCGACCTGCTCGACGTCGTCCACGTTGGTCGGCTCAAAGGAGGGGTTGATGCGCAGGTGGCCCTGGATCTCCACGGGATCATCGGGCGCGCTGGCAACGCCGAAAAGCGCGTCCAGCCGCCCGTGCTCCAGCGGCTTGCAGTGGCCGTCCATCAGCCCCACGCCGAGGTCCGCTAGAACCACGCCGCCCTGGCGGACGAAGGCCTCAAACGCCGCCGCCTCAGCGTCGGAGATCGCCAGCGAGGTGGGGAGGAAGACGATCTTGAAGCCCCGCTCGACGAGGTCGCCCGCCTCGATGCGCTTCGTGGTGACATACGTGGGATTGATGACAAGGCGCTCCAGGACGGCGATGAGGGCCTCGTGCGAGTTCCTGGTCTTGCCGAAGCGGGCGTCAAGGCCGCAGGCATGCTCGCTGGCCTGGGACCAGTGGATGCCGACGCCATCAAAGACCGGGGCCGCCTCGGTCAGCAGCTTGCCAAGGCCGCCGTAGACCTCGCCCAGGGCGGGCAGCAGGCGCTCGAAGTACTCGGCGTACCCGAAGCCGGCCGCGGTGAGGCCCTCGCTCCCCTCGCCGGCAGCGTACCAGAAGTTGGTGTTCAGCCCGCGCAGAAGTTGGTCCAAGGTCAGCGGAGTTCGGGGGCGGCCGCCGTGCGAGGCCACATAGCCGCCCCACCAGTTGCCGCGAATGAGGCTCTTGGGTGCGATCGCCTCCAGGAGCAAGTCCTGGCGGCGGCGATAGTACGGGCTCCACAACTCCAGGCCCTGGACGGACTTCTCCAGGTCGCCCGGCTGGGAGCCCTCGGCGCCCACCCACGCCTCCGGGTCAACGCTGCGGATCACCGAGCGCAGGAAGCGGTGGAACTCGGCGTACTGGCCCTCCACGAAGGACATGTGATCGTGTCGAGCCGCGAATCTCCTTTCCGCCATGGCCTCCTGGATGGGCAGGGGCCCGACCCCTTCCCAGGATGCGAAGTCGGTGCCCCAGGATTCGTTGAGCGCCTCAAGGTTGTCGTACTGCTCTTTGAGGTACTCGCCGAAGGCGGCGACGTCATGTGGCCCGAAGCCCGAGCGGTAGTCGAAGTTGTTCTCGTCGCCGAGCGAGTAGACCAGGGGCCGATAATCGGGCGTGGGTCCCAGGCGCTCGATGATCGCGTCGGCGCAAGCCTGGCGATACTCGGGGTTCGCGAAGGAATCGTCGTCGGTCTTCGGCCCGAAGCCCGCCACCCGCACGCCCTGCTCGTTGACGCTGCCGCATATCCGCCACGAGTAGGGGACGTAGTGAAAGTCGTGCAGGCAGAGGTTGCGAGCGCGCGTCTCCGACGGGTGCTGAAGGTAGGTGTTGAAGCCCGCCTGCCGGAGCATCTGCAGATGGTAGTGGCTGAGGCCCTGGCCTTCGCGTGCGCCCCAAATCAGGCTGACGTATTCCTCAAGTCTGCGCACCGGCGCGAACACCGGGACGCGTGTCCGGTGAAGCACCGCATCGCCCTCGCGCAGTTCGGCACGCAGATAGGCCGCCTGCGTCGTCAGGCCGGCCAGCGGAAGCTCGTAGGGGACCTCGGTGGCGCCCCGTTCCAGGGAAGTAGTCCGCCTGACGAATACGCGGCCGGTCGTGTCGGCAAGCTCGAAGATCACACTCGTGCCTGTCGCTGCGGGGGCGCTCAGCGCCAGCGTGCCCTCGACCGTCCCGCCAGGCGGCAGTATCTCGGCCGCGAGGCCCAAGTCGGCGATGTGCACGTCCCGGTCCATGACAATGTGCTTGCTTGCCCAGGCCTCTACGCCGCGCCCGGAGACGATGCGCAGGTCGAGGAAGCAGTCGCCGTGGGGCAGGTCGAAGCCGACAGGCAAGGCCGTCGCGTTCTCGCCTGGCCTCAGCGTCACCTCCTGCTCGCCGGAGCCGAACTCCGTCCCGTCGGGGGCACGCAGGACGTAGTTCAGCTTCGCGGCAACATCCCCTTGCGCCAGGCTTTCGATGGTGAACGAGAGCGCCCAGCGAGGTCCGGGGCCTGCCTTCGGGCTGACCTGCAGCGGCCCACAGCCCAGGCCCGTCATGCGCAGCCGCGGCTGGCGCGTCTGGCTGGCCCAGTAGAGCACGCGGGCTAAGAGGGAGTGGTAGTAGTCGTAATAGGTCGGCAGTTCGGGGGCGAAGTCGAGTTGGGGGGTCATCCCGGGGCCGCCGGAGCGCGTCGCGGGAGGGGCGCCCCAGTCAACCACGGCCATCCGCCCCTTCCCGAGCTGCCACGTCGAGATGAGCGCATCCGGGATATCGTCCACGCTCGCGAGACCCCGCTCCTCGGTGAAGCGCTCCGGCCACCAGGGCAGGCCGGAGAGAGGGATGCCGTCGCACAGGCCTCCCGCCTCGCCCTCGATCGGCTTGCGGAACAGGTCCAGGTTGATCTCTCGCTTGTAGGTGAAGACGAGCCCGGTGCCGTCCGCAACCTTCCGCAAGATACTGTACTGGAACTCGATTGGGATAGCGTCGAAGTCGAAGTTGGCGATGACGATGACGTCGTAGTCGCGCTTGAGCTTGGCCCGCAACTCCTCGGCCTTCTCGGCGGATGAGGTGCCCTCGACGTGCGCGTCGTAGCGATTGTCAGCGCCGATGACGTGCGAGTTGAAGGTCACGACTGCCTCGAAGTCGAGGTCAGTGCGCTGGTAGAGCTCGACCACGTCGCGGGCGGCCTCGCGCCGGGGGACGATAAAGAAGGCGCGAAGCGGCCCCCGCGCGTACGGCTTGCCCCAGGTCACGTGCGGCGTCTCGTAAGAGGTGTGTATGATCTTCAAGTACTCGCCGGCGTGCTTGTCCGCGGCCCAGGCTGCCGAAGCAACCGTCGCCGCGCACACCAGGAGCACTGCCCGTCGCACGGTCATCATCATCACTCACCTCAGCGGCTACAGTTGCACCACGGCTGGCTGCTCGCCGATGTTCAGGATAGCCTCGGCAATGCGGGTGGCCTCCAGTCCCTCTTTCGCGCCGGCCACTGGCTGCCCGCCTGACTTGACGCACTCGACGAAGTGCGCCATCTGGCGGCCGAACCAGTCGCTGCCGCCGTCGGCCTCGAACTCGACGAACTCCTCGCCACCTTGCAGGTTGACCTGGAGCTTGTTCTCGCCCGGGAAGAGGATGGCGCCCAGTGGCCCGAGCACATCGTGCATTCCGGCGGCCTTGACCCCGTACCCGAACCCGGGCAGCCCCCACGACCAGGCCATGATGAGTTGATCGCCGGACTCGAAGTTGACCACGGCCGTTCCCGTGTCCCAGGCGGTGGTGCTCTCCTTCAGCCGTCTGAGGTCGGCCATCACAGTCGTAGCCTCGCCGAAGGTGAAGCGGGCGAAGTCGTAGTTGTGCACCGCCCCGTCAATGAAGGGGCCGCCGCCGATCTGCTTGTCGAAGAACCACGGCGTCGGCGCGCCCGAGCCGCCGC
>CBFDBV010000047.1:0-15882 GCA_965603135.1 uncultured bacterium | reverse complement strand
CGTCATGCCTTATTCCGGTGGGGGGGGGGCCCATCACCCCCCGCCAAGGGATTTGCTTTTTGCCCTTTTTCGGTGCCGGCCGACGCCACCTTCTGCCGGCGGCGCGATAGCGCCGCAGCCGTTCGCCCTTGTCGTTGTCGTCAGGAGAGGCCGGAACACTGTCCGGCCTGGTTTGTCGTTGCCGTGTGCCGTTCGCCCCGCGCAGGTCTCCGCCGCCTGCTCGGGGAACGCTCCCCTATCTCCCCGCGCCCTCAAAGGAGCCGGCGCCTATGTATCCATTCGACCCTCCCGCCGTCTACGCCCACGAAAGCGTGGTTGCTGATCCCCGCTACGCGGAGCGGATGAGCCGCGTCGTGTCCGCCTGCGACAACGCCGTCGAGCCAGTCATCTACACGGACGACGACCTGCCCGCGATGATCAATGACCAGGGCCTTCTCGACCGGCGCGTGAGTATGGGCACGCTCGCTGAGATCCACGACCCCATCCTGCTCTTCAACACCTTCCGCTTCGACGGCCGCCGCGACGAGCGCTACCAGTGGCTCGCCGACCAGGGCGTCAAAGCGACCGGCCACACGCAGGCCGCCCTTCTCGGCTACGGCCCCTTCTCCTGGGCAAACTACAACCTGCCAGGCGACGCGGCCCGCCACGACAAGATCTGCCGCCCCTGCTGGCGCATTCACTTCCAGAACGGGTGCGTGCACCGCTGCCATTACTGCGGGCTGGGCGGCCTCCTGGCGACGATGGTGAACGTGGAGGATTACGTCGAGCAACTCGGCCGCCTCATCGAGGCCCACCCGTGGCAGGAGACCTACCTGCTCGAGGACGATGCGGAGATCCCGGTGCTCGAACCCGAGCTTGGCTGCCTCGGCCCCATCATCGAGTTCTTCGGCACGCTCGAGGACCGCTATGTGGTCATTCACACCAAGACCTGGAACGTGGACTGGCTGCTCGACCTCCCGCACAACGGCAACACCATCATCGTCTGGAGCCTGTCGGCGCCGACGCAGAGCCGCGTCTTCGAGCCGGTGGCGGGCACCACCGAGGAGCGCATCGAGGCCGCCCGCAAGTGCCAGGAGGCGGGCTACACCATCCGTTACAAGTTCAAGCCCATCATTCCCGTGCGCAACTGGCGCCAGGAGGCCACGCAGACGATTGACCTACTCTTCGAGAAGACGAACCCTGACGTCATCAGCCTGTGCACCTACATGTGGATGACCGTTGAGGAGATGACGCGCCGCCTGGATGCCGATTATCTCGACCCCGAGTACCTGAAGGCCGCCGAGGAGTCCGTCGAGGAGATGGCGGACACCCGCGCAAAGCCCTTCCCCGAGTGGGTCCGCGCCGAGATCTACGAGCATCATTTCGACGAGATTCGCAAGCGCGACGCGGAGGTGCCGGTGTCTCTGTCCACGGAGAACTTCCCGATGTGGAAGCGGCTCGGCCCCAAGCTGGGCTTCACGCCCACGAACTACGTCTGCGGCTGCGGCCCCAACAGCGTGCCGTGGCGCAGGAAGCTGGAGCGCCACGCCTTCGAGATCGCCGCCGCCGGCCCGCAGGGCGGCTTTGAGCTCATATGAGCAAGCAGAAATGCTCACCGAGGGCGAATCTAGCGCTGCATCTGCTCCGAGGCTAGTTGACATCCCCAATCTGTGGTATATAATTGCCCCACACAAAGCGGGGGAGGGAGGCTTGGCGATGCAGAGAGCCGCGCTAGCAGCGATTGCCCGCACCTGCGTGGCCGCGGCATGTCTCATGCTGGTGCATTCGCCCGGTCGGGCAGACGTGGTGACCCGCTATCTTGAGCCCTTCCCTGACATCGAGCAGGACCCGTATCAGATGTACTGGAGCGACATCACAGGCACGGCCTATGCGCAGGACTTCGTTGACAGTTTCAGCTACGACAACGCCACGGTGCGGATAGATTACAGTAGCTTCGACCTGTACCATTTCACTGGGAGCCTGTACGCCACCGATCTGAAGCCGGACTTCTGCTACCAGATCAAGCTAAGCGGCAAGCCGGAGGCCTACTACGGCTCCGGCGGCGACGACGCGTCCAATGAGGACATCGGTTACGTGGGGCGATGGTGGCGCGAGGAGCCCAACCCCGGCAATGCGAACGATGCGGACTACGAGGCTCACAGGGACGACCCGGACTATGTCTACAGCGGCTACCTGGTCTTCGACTTCTTCGTCACTGACGAGACCGGCACGGCCACGGTAGACTTCAGTTCCGACAGCTCGTACCACGTCATCTGGAAAGAGAGCCAGCGGCCCCATGGCTCCACCGACGGCCCCGTGCGGTATTACACTGTGGACGGCACTGACGTGGGGTTATACGCCGAGCGGCAGGGGACCCGCGCGCTGCCGGGGGAGCTGGCTCTGACCCCGGGCGATTACAACGTACAGTTCCGTCTGACCGAGGAGAGCTTTCACGACTATCCGGCCTTCTGGGCGCAGGTACTCAGGTCTGACGACATTCACTTTGGCATCGCGCCGGAGCCGGCAACTTCGGCCCTATTTGTGCTCGGCGTTGCGTTGCTGGCGCGCCGCCTGCGCCGGCGCGTACCTCCCGGATCGCGAGGGCGGCTTTGAGCTGATGTGATGCGCCAGGAGGCGAGCAAGCGTGCAAGGCCGTCTGGTTCAAGACACGAGCGTGGTTCTACTGGCTCTGCTCTTTGTGGTGCAAGCGGGCGCGCCCCAGGCCCAAGAGCCGCCGGTAGCGCCCTACAAGATCGGCGCGGTCTTCGCTATCACGGGGCCCGCCGCGTCTCTGGGCCAGCCCGAACGCGATGCCGCGAAAATGCCCCAGGAGCAGATCAACGCCCAGGGCGGCATCAACGGGCACCCGCTGACGATCATCATCCGCGATACGAAGGGCCAACAGACCGAGGCGCTGCACGCCGCTAAGGAGCTGATCGAGCAAGGGGAAGTGCTCGCCATCGCCGGCCCCAGCCGCAGCGGCACGACCTTGGGGGTTGTTGAGTACATGCGGAAGTCCCAGACGCCCCTCGTGTCCTGCGGCGCAGCCGCGCGCATCACCACGCCGGTCAAGGAGTGGGTCTTCAAGACCTGCCCGGAAGACAGGCATGCGGTGGCGAGAATCTACGAGTACTTGCAGGCCCAGGACATCTCCAGGATTGCGCTAATGACCGTGGCAAATGCCTTCGGCGAGTCAGGGCTGACGCAATTGAGGGCGCAGGCGAATGATGCCGGCATCACGATCGTCGCAGAAGAGCAGTTCATGGACACTGACACCGACACGACGGCGCAGCTCACCACAATCAAGGGGACGGATGCGCAGGCGCTGATCTGTTGGGACGTTGGCCCCGCGACGGCGGTGGTCACCAGGCAGGTCAGACAGCTCGGCATTGAGATTCCGCTCATCCAGAGCCATGCCGTTGCGAGCAGGCACTTCATCGAGGGTGCCGCCGAGGCTGCGGACGGTGTCCTGTTGCCCGCGCCCAGGCTGATCGTCGGGGAGCAGTTGCCCGATGACGATCCGCAGAAGGAGATCCTGCTGAAGTACGCGGAGGACTTCAGGACGAGGTACGGCAGCGGCCCCGACAGGTTCAGCGGCCTTGCCTGGGACGCGGTTCAACTCATCGTGAGGGCACTTCGCGCCGCCGGGCCCGACAGAGGCCGCATCCGGGACGCGCTCGAGAACACAACGGACTTCGCGGGCGTCACCGGCATCTTCAACTACTCTCCCGAGGACCACGCCGGTCTGACCTCGGACGCCTTCGTCATGGTCCGGATCGAGGACGGCCAGTGGACGCTCATCGAGCAGTAGTGCGCAGCCAGTGCCCGCGCGGGCTGGCGAAGGCCTCGAACGCCGCCAGGCCCACCCCAAGGCCGGCCTCGTCGCCACCTATCACCACAACGCAGGCCGCGTCGGTCAGAATCACGTATGACCCGGGCCGACGCTGCCCCTGCCTCAGTTCCCAGCCGCGCCTCTCGAGCAGCGTCGCCAGCTCCTCGTCCGCGCTGGTCCCCAGATAGATACCTGGCTCGCCCGATGCCAGGCCCACGGCGACGGGGAAGCGTATCCCTGTCCTCCGCAGCAGCCAGGCGGCCAGCTCGTCGGCGGCCTCCCGGCAGGCCGCCGAGCAGTGGATCGGCCCGGTCGGCTGGCCTGCCTGCGCCAGCGCGACCTTATGCCAGGTCACCGATGGCTTGATGGCCTGCGCGTGCGGCTGGATGCGCTCCAGCAGCTCCAGCACCCGGCGTTTCGCGCGCGTCAGATCGGCAGTCGTCGCATCCGCGACCGCCGTGTAGTCGTACTTGAGGTCCCGTACCTCGTAGTGCTTCGGCTCCGGGTGCAGGTTGAACGGCGAGTCAGCACCCACGAAGCGGTCTATCTCCGCCTGGATCTCGTCGAGCAACTCTCCAGGCGCGTCGCCCGACTCGCGCAGGGCCGCCACGTACCACTCCAACACCTGCATCAGATTCACGTCATCCGCCCCATCGCGCGCCGCCTCCCAGTCCGGCGAGGGCAGCAGCGGCGCGGTCAAGTCGGTCGAGTCCGCCGACGAATACGCCACCAGGCGCTCACCGGCCACGCCCTCGTCGCGGATGTACTTCTCGTAGTTGAGGTAGTAGAGCCAGCCTTTGAACAGCGGCCCGGTGCGCAGGAAGCTCGCGCCGTTGTGCCACACATCCCAGCACAGCCGCCGCGACCGGTTGTACGGGCTCCGGTGCAGGTAACCCGACCCGCCGCGCGTCTGCCCGATGCGCGCGTCCGGCCGTAGCCTGACCGACCCCTCCCGCAGAAAGCCGAAGAACTTCGGCATCATGATGCTGTACATACTCCAGTCGCTGACCCCGTGGGCGAACTGGTTCACGTCCTCGGGGGTCATGAAGCCCGGCGTGGTCCAGTGGCTGCCCGGCTGCATCCCCGCCTCGATGTACATCTCCGCGATGGGCAGATACCGCTGCTTGATTCTCTCGACGGTCGGCTCGTCGGTCCAGATCGGCTCCACGCGCCGGTAGCCCTTGCTCCGCAGGTACGCCATCAGCTCGCGGTAGTAGCCGATCCACAGCTTGCGCCACTGCTCCGGTACCTGCTCGCTGCCGTACTCGCGCCAGTTCACCTCCAGGCCGGTCGCCGCGTTGGCGATCTGGCAGCCGGTGCGCACATCCTGGAGACAGAGCACCCTCAGCCCGCGCGCCGCCTGGCCGCCGATGTACTCATCCAGGTAGCTGAAGTCAAGGGCAGGGAACTCCCTGGCCTTGAAGACCTCCGGCTGCTCCTCGATGGCCTGCTTGAGCGAGACGCCGTGTGCCGGCAGCATCACCTGCTCCAGGTCGGGATATGAAAGGTAGGCGTTGCACATGCCCTGGCGCTGATACTCGGCCCAGAAGCGGTCATCGGGCGCGCCGAAACCCCAGGCCTTGAGCTGGAAGAGCCGATCCTGCGGGCTGAGCACCGGCCAGACCGTCACCTCAAGCGGCACGCTAGCAAGCGTCACCCCCCAGGTCGCCGTTATGTGCAGCACCGCGTCCACCTCCACCACAGCCCAGTAGGTGCCCGGGCGACAGTCCTCAGGGGCATGAAGCTCCAGCCACACGACAGTGTTGTGGAGCGGCTCGGGGACAAACGCGGACGAGCTCTGGCGCTCAAGCAGGTGCGGCGGCATCAGCCAAAACGGCGATTCATACGGCTCCACGTCCGCCTTCTCCCAGGGGATGAGTGGCGCGCGCGCCATGATCTTCACTTCGACCTCAGGCGCCTTGCCCTCCCCCCCATCGGCGGGTAGCAGCTCGCAGTCGCCTACCGCCAACTCGATGGCATCCAACCCGACCATGCCAACCATAGGCCAGTGTCGCACCGCGACCTCACGCCACTGCGGCAGCGGCAGCAAGTTGAGGAAGACGCTCTCGCGCTCGCCCAGTGCCAGGTCTGCGCTTAGCGAGTTGGTCACCTCCTCCGGGCGCGGATACGGTGAACGGAACTGCGGCCCTTCCTTGCTGCCGAACTCCCAGTCACGCTGCCACAGGACGACGCCCTGGTCTGCGGCTTCCTTCATCGCCTCGGCTATCTGTTCGGGGACAGTCTGCGGCTCGGCGGACAGAATGATGCGCTCCAGCATCGCCACCTGGGTCTCGCGGTCGGGGCCGACGTTCTCGGCCTTGTACGGGAACGGCCCGCGCGCCAGGAACGCGGCCCAGCCCTTGCCGTACTCGTTGACGGTCAGGTAGGCGGCGTCCTGAGTGCCGATGAGCAGTTGGGCGGTGGTGGGGTTGCGCAGGCGCTGGGGCCACTCCAGCCAGTAATAGTCGCGGTCGGGGTCGAGGCCTGCCGTCCACGGATGAGCCGGGACGGCCAGCTTTGCGGCCGGCTCTTCGCGCAGGTAGACCCAGCTCTCCGCGCCGATCCAGGCGTGTTCTTTGAGGTCCCGGCCCACGAGTGCCACGGGCGCATTGCCGATCAGTATGACGTGGCCGCCAGCTTTCACGTATTCATCGAAGAGCTTCCCGACCTCCTGCTGCTCGCCGAAGCCTCCCTCCTCACCGTGGGCGACGATGACGAGCGCGAACGCGCCCAGCCTGCTGAAATCCATCCTCTCGCCGAAGTCCTCATACCAGACCTCGTTGGGCAGCAGCACCTTCTTGATGATGGAGTTCCTGACGTACTTGCCGTAGCCGCCACCGACCAGCGCCACTGCCCCCTGCGCCCAGGCGACCTGGGAGAAGCCCTGGAGACAGGCCACCAGCACAAGCAGTTCCGCGAACCGACGCCGCAGGTACACTCCGCGTCACCTCCCTGGCGCGTCGTCACCCGGCAACAACCGTTGCCGGCACTCCTCCGGCCTCCAGCCCATGATTGTGTTAAACGTGTGCGGACATGAGCCGGGGGCAGACAAGGAGATCCTCAGCGGCTGCCCGCCGATGGCCAGGTCAGCAAGTGGACCCCTGGTACGGCTTCTCGGGCCCGCCGGTACAGGGCCTCGTCCGCCGTCCACAACTCCGCCTGGCGCTCGTGAGCCACCGCCACGTACATCGCGTCCCACACCGTCAGCTTCAGGTCGCCGGCCAAGCGCAACGCCGCCCTCACCAGCTCCCGCGCGGGCCATGTCTCCACCGGCAGACCTACGAGCAGCTCGGCTGCCTGACCGAGTTCCTTCTCGGTGAGGTCCCCGCCTTGCGCGTGGTGTCTAAGTCCGTTAGCCACCTCTACGAAGAACAGGTCCGGCTCCACGATCTGCTCTCCGTCCACCAACCGCTGCCAGAGGGCAAGCGCCTCCGCCCTTCCCTCTTCCGGCACGAACCATTTCACCGCCACCGAGGCGTCAACGCACAGCGTCACCTACCCTCCCTCCCGGGCCGCCATGCTATCGCGTTCGGCGCGTATGAACTCGGTGCTATCGGGCAGGGGCTTGCCGTCGCGTCTACGCAGGATCTCCTCGTTCAGCCGCTCCAGCCTGTCAGCGAGTTGCTGGCGCTCGGCGGCAGGCGCCTGTCGCACTAGATTGGCCTCCACGTCCTCTCTGCGAATGCGGTACAGCCGCGGCCCCACCCGCTGCGCTGTTAGTTGGCCTTCGCGGATCCAGCGCCGCACCGTGGCGGGGGACACTTGAAGCATCTCAGCGACTTGCGCAGGCGTGTATAGCTCACTGGCCATTACCATCACCTCATGACATCTGCCAGGCAAAGCACCTTAGAGTCGCTTCGAGCACAGCGCAATCTACGCACATAGTATAACACAATCTCCGACAACGGGCAACACAGCCCTGCGGCATCAGGGCGAGTTCCGTCGGAGGAGGATACGCTTCTCGCGCAGTCAGGTGCTTCTGTCGGCCTGCATCTGGCCCTCATGCGTCGGCGGCCGCTCGTGCTCGAGGATAGCGTAGACATACGAGTCGCGCCATTCGCCGCGAATGAGTTTGTGCTCGCGGAGATGGCCCTCGCGCCGCATTCCGGCCTTTTCCAGCACTCGCGCCGAGGCGACGTTACGCGTGTCGCACGTGGCGAAGATGCGACGCAGGCCTAGTTGCTGGAAGCCGAAGGCGACCAGGGCTCGAGCAGCCTCCGTCCCATACCCTCGGCCCCAATAGTCGCGGTTGAGGCAGTAGCCGATGTAAGCCGCGCGGCTCGCCGGGTCGGAGACCCGGATGCTGCAGCCGCCAATGAGTCGCTCTTCGGCTCTCAGCACTATCGCCAGGGCGAAGTCGAGGCGAGGGTCAGTGCCCTGCTGTGCCAGCCATCGCTCGACGGCCTCGCGGCTCTCCTGCTCCGCGTTTGGACCCCAGACCATGTAGCGGACCACCTCCGGGTCGGAGGCGTAGCAGTGCACGGCGGGGATGTCGTCCTCGACGAAGTCACGGAGGAGCAGGCGGTCAGTCTGCAGGGGCAAGTGGATCGCCATGGTGTGCCCCCGGGCGGGGATGACGCGCGCCCACTGCGGCGCGCCAACGTTGCCTAGTGGTCGGCCTCGTCGCGAGACTGCAGCTCGTTGACGGTGATCATGTAGTGGGCCACTGTTGAGACCTCGGAGAGCAACTCACGTACACGGCCGCCCTCGATCGGGTACCTGCGAAGGAAGCCCTCGGGCGAAATCAGAGCCCTGACCCTCGGCTCCGCGGCCGGGACCCGCGCCTTCAGGTCGGCCGCACGTTTGAGCACGAACAGGCCGGTGGCATAACCATCCCCGGCGGCTGGGGATTCTGAGGCCCCAAAGGCGGACCACCGAGGAACGGGAACAGGCCCAGCGCCGCGGGCTACTATGCACGGTGGCCGTGGGGAAGGCACGTGATGCTCAACGGCCTAGGCCCGCTGTTCTGGTTCGCCGTGACCAGGCCCTACTCGACTGCAGGGTTCGTCCAGCTGAACGATTCCTGCACACTGTTGAGCTCGAATGCGAAGCCGAAGACGTTGTTATGCTCCCCGGCCTTGGAGTTCCCCAGCCACGCTTTGAGCGATCTTAATCCGGGCCACTCATCCACCTGCCCAACAGCTTTCCCCGCAACCGGAGCGTCAACCGCTACGATGCACATCCCTCTCTTGTCCGGCAACATGCCCAGCAGTTCTTTGAACAATATATCCGTGCTGGCGTTGGGCTCTACGGTCGGCACCTCGGCGTGGTGGACGGTGAACGGCACGCCCGCGTAGGGTGTTGCGGTCACATCGCCTGTGGTGCAGAGGGCCACGGTGCAGCGCGCAGCGGCCACATTCCCGATGTTCTTGACGGTGACCACGAGTTCAACTGCCACGCGTCGGCCGCCGCCATCGCTCTGAAGTGTGACCTTCTCTACCACTAAGTCCGCGCCCGGGGGGCCGCCCAGCAATACTGGTTGGGAGAACGTGTCGGTCGCCAGCCACACACACCCTAGGGCTACCAGCAGTGGCAGACTGACTGCAAGCACCTTTCGCTTCATCGTCACTACCCCTCCTGCCATATTGGGTCTATGGGGGCGGCCAGAGGCCACCTGTTCGCAAGACCTATTCGACGTGCCCGCCAAATCTCCTTCATGGTGTACAGATAGCCCCTGAAGGTCAAGTGCAGGTTCAGCCCCCACGCGCGCCGCGGTCGAGCCTCGGCTCAGTGATCAGCCCCGCACCGGAGGCAGCATGCTCGCAAGGCCGCCGGCCGCACGTTCGAGCACGAACAGGCCGGCGGGATCACCATCTGGGCAGGGTGGGGATTCTGAGGCGGGCTGCCGGGCCGGTCGGTCAGCTCGGCGCGCAGGGCAAGCCCTTCGCCGGCGCTACTGGGCGCCTTGTGTGCGCGCCTCCAGCTTGTGCACCAGGACAAGATAGCGGGCCACGGTCGAGACGGAGGAGGCTAGCTTTCGCACGTGGCCGCCTGTCAAACAGCGGGGCGCCGCGGGGGGAGCGCACAGGTCATTTCGCCCACCCCGCCAGCCAGAATGGGCCCCTGTCGCCAGCAAGCGCTCGGTGCAACTGCTTGGCCTCCGGGGCGGCGCGTGTCAGCACCCACACAGCTCCAGGCTCGTCAGCGGTCCCCGGATTCTTCTGTATCGCGAGACGCGTCGCGTCGGGACTCCAGCGAGGTCGCACGAAAGGCCCGGGTTCCGCGACCGCCCCGCCTGCGACAAACCTGCCGTCTATCGTAAGGCGGGCATAGTCATCCTGCCAGACTAGGAGTTCCAGAGAGACCGGCGACCAGGCGAACTGGGTCCCACCCATCGTGCCGTCAACGTATCTCGGACCCATGCGTGCAACCAGGTTCGTGATGTACACCCCCTGGGATGTACGATACGCGAGCTGGGTGCCCACGTCGGAGAAAGCGAATGCGTCAACGTCAGTGATGGTTGGCAGTGGCGCGCAGCTCTGGGCTAACCAAACCCAGAGAGTTCTGGCAGTGCGGTCAAAGGCAGCAACAATGCTAGCGTCGGCGGAGACCCCAAGCTCATCCATCTTCACACCACGCGGACGGATATAGGGGGGCACAGGTGGCCCATCGGTGAGGAATGTCGGGCTCACGTCCCGCTTATACATGGTGTGTCCATCCGTCCATATCAGGAAGCCCGGACGTCCAGCCTGCCACCGCCCGCCCCACGCGAAGTCAACCACCGGGAAGCGCTCCTCTATTCTAAGGGCTACACGCACCTCGGAGGCCTGGCAGACCCACAGGCTCCTCCCCGCTCCGATCCAAGCTAGGTGTTCCGCATCAGGTGACCACTGACAACGAAGCTGGCCAGCCTCGAAGGCCGGTGTTTCGGAGTCGGGCACCATGAATGCCTGTTTGTTACTGCCCTCGACCTCAAACACGAACACCCCATAGTTCTTCGACCTTTGGTCCTCGCCGACGAAAGTCAGACAAGTGCCGCGCTCGTGCTCAAACCAATGCAGGCTGGTGACTTGGGAAGGGAAGCCCGTAGACTGAAAGACCCCGGTCACCTTGTTGCCGAATGCGTCAGCAATGAAGACGTTGCGAGTGTTGCGGTTCGCGTTCCACCCGACGAAGGCCACCAGCCTCCCGTCAGGAGACACCAGCGCCTGTTCCACCTTGCCCTGCTCAGGGCCGGACAGCGGCCGAGGCATAGTCCCATCGCTGTGCAGCCGAACCACTCGGTCGTCCTGTATTACCACGATCCAGGGGTGTCGGAGGTAGATGATCCAGCGCTCACACGACCCGGCGAAGCGACCGCCAGGCGCGTTGCGCAGATACTCCTCGAACTTTTCTATAGCCTTCGCGTCTTGGCCATCCAAGACGAAAGCGAGGCCTTCTAGGTAG
This sequence comes from uncultured bacterium, assembly GCA_965603135.1. GTDB lineage: Bacteria > Armatimonadota > Zipacnadia > Zipacnadales > UBA5352 > CBFDBV01. Next base: position 4,685 of record CBFDBV010000047.1, on the reverse strand, counting down.
ATGAGATCGGCACCGGCACTGCGTATCCGTCTTGCCTTGTCTATCAGGTCCCGCGCCGTGTCGAGGTGCCCCTGATCCAGGGCGTTTTCGATCCTGGCCACGTAGGAGTAGAACAGGTCGTTGTCTAGCTCCTCGATCAGGGCTCGTGCTTGTTCGGCGTGTCGGCCGTTCGGCGCGAGTTGAAGGTATCTTCGCAGCTTCTCGGCCGCCTGCACCGGGTCCCTGAGCTCAAGGTGCGCCCGCCCCACGTAGAAGTGCGCATCCACGTACGACGGGCTGTTGGCCCCGCTCTTGATGACCTTGGCGCCAAGGTCAGCGACCCGCGCCCATTCCTCGCCTGTCCACGCCTTCTCGAGCTGCTGCTCGATGCTCGGTTCTGGCTCTGGCACTGGCATCCCGTCCGCGAGCTCACGCAGCCGCTCCAGGACCTTGCGCTGCGTCTCGCCACCATTGGGCAGATGCAGCAGCGCCTCAAAGTAGGCGTCCCCCGCCTTGTCCAATCGGCCCAAGCCGTGGTACGCTTGGCCGAGGAGGTACCAACAGTCGCCCGACTGGGGTTTTGCAGCGATGGCCTGGCGCAGCTTCTGAGCTGCGGCCTCGTAGTTGCCCTCGTCCATGTCGTGCTTGGCCTGGGCGTAGAGACGCTCGGCCTTGGTCTGCGCGTCCTGTGCCTCGGGAGCACGCTGTCCGAGTGATACTCCGACTGCGACCCAAACGAGAACCCGGACGGCTTGATTCAATGACACGGTCATCGTGATCCCTCCAGTACAGCCGTCATGCGAGAGGGCTCTGCCCTCAGCGCGTGGATTCGCCGCAACACGCCCCGTGCAATCAACACCAGATGTCGTATGTCCTCATCAAGGGCCGACGCTGGAAAATGCCTGAGATTCGCATGGCGATCTCGACACGTGCGGTCAAGAATCCTGCCCGGGCCCCCCAACAGCATCGGTCGCTGAACCAGCACGCAGACCGCTACGTGTGTCACAAGCAGCGGCGGCACGCCGGCGGCATCATGATGCGCGCCGGCTGGGGGTTCTGAGGCATAGGGTCGCGCTACCCCTGGGCCTGTGTGCGCGCCTCCAGCTTGTGCACCAGGACAAGATAGCGGGCCACGGTCGAGACGGAGGAGGCTAGCTTTCGCACGTGGCCGCCCTGGGTCGGGTACCTGCCAATGAACCCCTCAGGGCCGATCAGCTCCCTCACTGTGGGCTCTGCGGCCTCGACACTGGCCCTCAGCTCAGCCAGCGACGGCTCAGCCGCCTCCTCAGCGGCAAGCGCCTCGCGACCGATCTCCTGAAGCCGCTCCCAGCGCGCCTTGTAGCGGTCGAGGCCCCAGTTGCCCTTGAAGGCATAGTGATCGGGAACGTCACCGTCATCATAGGTCAGCCAGTAGGTGGTGCGGTTGTCGCTGGTGAAGTAGACCGGCCGGCCGGTCGAGGGCTCATAGAAGCGCGCCCACATGTGCTCGCCGATCCGGGCCCGGTCGAGCCACGCGACCACGGCCGGGATCGGCGAGAGATACTTGTCGTCGCCGGTCAACAGATGGATGTCTATCAGCAGGCCGATGGCGGCGCACGAGGGCGCGCTGCACGCCGCGGGCGGCTCGAAGAGGCGGCCCCAGGTCGGCAGCCGGTCCCAGTCGTACTCCTGCGCCCAACCCGGCGTCGGCTCCGGGAGCTGCCAGTCAATAAGCCACTGCCCGGTTCGCTCGATGGCCCGCAGATGCTTCTCGTCTCCGGTCATCTCATAGACCTGCATCAGGTTGCGTGTCTGCGTGATGGTGACCAGGTCATTGAGCATCGGCATCGCAAGCCAGCTTCCCTGCGGAGGCGGGTACTCAGAGGGCCACGCTCCGCACTCGTACTGCGCCTCCACCAGGAAGTCGGCGGTCTCGACCGCGCTGCGCAGGTACTTCTGATCCTGGGTGTAGTCATAGGCCTGCAGGATCACGGTCACGGCACCCAGGTCGCGACCGTTGCGGAAGCTGATGCGGGCCTCATGCGTCTCGGCGGCTCCGACCTGCTTGACGTAGGCCGTGCGCGCGTAGCCGCCTGCCGGCTGTTTGATCGCGACGACCAGGTCGGCGATCGCACAGAAGTGCTCCAGGCATTGCTGCGAGCCAGTCGCCTCGTACGCCTGCCTGAAGATGCGGGCGTAGACCGGAGGCCGCTCGGTCTCGTAGTTCGGCTGCGCCTCGGCCATGTTGTCAATGTCCACGATCCCCGTCGCGATGTCAGGCGCGGCGAAGGCGTCAACGGCGGCCACGAGTGCGGGCTTCGCGGCAGCGTAGAGTTCCGCATCGTGCGCCTCGGCGGCAGATGCGGCCCACGCCAGCGCAGAGAGCAGAGCAATCACCAGCGATCTCCTGGCGGCCACGTTCGTGTCTCCATCCAGCGTATGCGCACCCTTATGCGCCAGCCGAGGGCTTGCCCTCGGCTGGAACCATCCAGGGCATCAGTCCACGCGAAGCCGTCCCTGTCCCCGGTTCAGGCCTCCATCTCGGAGAGCTTGACCGGCCGGCCCTCCTCCAGCGACTTCTCGATGGCGAACATCACGCGGTGGGTGATGAACGCCTCCTCGAAGTTGATCACCGAGTCCCTGTCTTCCAGTACGCACTCCATGAAGTCGTCCACCTGCGGCGGGTACGGATGCGCCATCACATCGCCGGACTCAGCCTGAGCGGTGGGCATGTGCACCCACTCGTCGGAGGTGAGGCCCGCCAGCTTCGTGGACCACAGGCGGTCGTTCCACAGCGTGCCCTCGCTGCCGATGAAGTGGACGTTGAAGACGTACGGCTGGCGGCAGTCAACGCAGGAGGTGCACTTGCCCACCGTGCCGTCGGCGAACTTGAGGATCGCCACTGACGTGGTGTCGTACTCGTACTCCGCCAAGTCCGGCGCGGTGGTCTTCGCTGAATAGGCGTAGACCTCGTCCACCTCTCGGTCGGCGAACTCGATGAGCAAGTCAAGAGAGTGGCACCCGGCCGTGATCAGCGCGCTGCCGCCGATCTCCTTCTTCACGTTCCAGGCGTACTGCCCGTACCACGGACCGATGCCGTGGTAGTAGTCCACCTCCAGATGGTGAACGTCGCCGAGAAGGCCTTGCTCCAGAATCGAGCTGATGAGCTGGAAGTGCGGGATGAAGCGCATCTCGAAGTACACGGTGCTCTTCACGCCCGCCTCCCGGACGGCCTCGCGCGCGCGCAGGATCTCCTCGTAGTCCACGCCCAGCGGCTTCTCGATCATCAGGTCCTTGCCCGCCTCCGCCGCCTTGATAGTCATCTCCGGGTGCATATGATGCGGCGTGCAGATGTCCACCACGTCCAGGTCAGCGTGCCCCAGGAACTCGTCGAAGTCGTGATACAGCGCCACGTCCCTGCCCACCATGTCACGTACCGCGTCCGCGTCCTTGCTGGAGCAGACGGCGGCGATCTCGCAGTGCGCGTTCTCATTGAACGCGGGGATGTGCCCGCTCGCCGCCCAGCCCAGCCCGACTATGCCCACCTTGATCTCTGCCACTTCGCTCACCTCCGATGATACTTATGCAGCCACGCGCGACCACCGCGCGGGCCGAGAACTCTCATGCAGGCGGTAGCTTCGCCAACGGTGCCCGGGAGTCCTCCCTCGCAACGCATTCGACGACACGGCCAACCGCAGTAGGACAGGTGCGCTCACGCCCCGCTGCCGTTATCAGCGCCGTTAGTCGGTAGTCGGTTGTCGGATGTCGGATGTCGGATGTCGGTTCTCAGATGAGGGCCGTGGAGAAGTACCGCTCGGCGCGGTCGGGCAGCACCGTCGCGATCACCTTGCCGGAGCCGATCCCGCCTCGGCGGGACAGCTCGCAGGCCGCCCAGACGTTGGCCCCCGACGAGGTGCCGACGAGCAGGCCCTGCTCCCGTGCCAGAGTACGCGTCGCGGCGATGGCGTCCTCGTCGGTGACGGTGATGACCTCGTCAATGATCGAGGGGTCCAGCACGGCGGGCACGAAGCCGTCCCCGATGCCCGGGATGCGGTGCAGGCCCGGCTCATGGCCCAGCAGCGCCGCCGCATTCGTTGGCTCGACCGCAACGAGATACGCGCTCTCGTTCTTCTCGCGCAGGAACTTGCCGACGCCGGCGAGCGTCCCGCCGCTGCCCACGCCCGCCACGAACGCATCCACCCGGCCCTCGAGGTCCTCCCAGATCTCGGGCCCGGTTTGCAGGTAGTGTATCTCCGGGTTGTCGGGGTTCTCAAACTGCTGGGGCACGAAGATCCGATCGTCCTGGGCGGCCATCTGCTCGGCTCGGCGCACTGCCCCCTCCAGGCTGTCGGCCTCCGGCGTCAGCTCCAACTCGCCGCCGAAGGCCCTGATGATTTTCTTGCGCTCCTCGCTCATATCCTCGGGCATCGCGATGATCACGCGGTAGCCCTTCTGCACCCCGACCAGCGTCACCGAGATGCCCGTGTTCCCGGAGGAGGGCTCGACGATGATGGCTCCCGGCTCGAGTTCCCCGCGGGCCTCGGCGCGCTCGATCATATGCAGCGCGACGCGGTCCTTGATGCTCCCCCCGGGGTTGAGGTACTCCCCTTTGGCCCAGATCTCAGCCTCGCAGTTGCACCCGACCTGAAGCATCGGGGTATTGCCCACGGCTTCGAGTACGCTGCTGCATTTCAATGACATCACTCCGGTAAGGTCGGACCTCGGAC